>PBIQ01000022.1 GCA_002720485.1 Acidimicrobiaceae bacterium | reverse complement strand
TTTCAAGATTTTTAGGATTTGGTATCGAGCCTCGTCATTTACGGGCCTATCGCCGGGCTGCTGACAGCGAAGCTGCCCTACTTGACCAAAGATTGGTAGGACTAGCTGGAGAAGAGGCGAACTACGCAGTTACAGAAATATCACATCTAGGCTTCGAGTTAAAGTCCTTACTTGTACGAAGGCTTATTCATTAGCAAAGTCTTCAAAATGGTTGAACCGGATGAGTTATTTTCTCAAAAGGCAGTTATGTTCTACATATGATCGAAATGGAGCTAGTTGGCGTCAGAGTTGAACTACCGGCTTCAGCGCCAATTGTCTTGCTTCGCGAATCAACTGACCGCGGACTGTTCCTCCCTATCTTTGTGGGAAGTGCAGAAGCTACGTCAATTGCGTTGGCTATGGACAAAGTCGAGCCCCCCCGCCCAATTACACATGATCTACTAGTTCTCGTTATCCAATCACTTGATGCTGAGTTACAGCGTGTTGTCGTAACTGAGATAAGAGATAAGACTTTCTTCGCTGAATTACACATTAGAGATGGAAAAGGAACGAGAAAGATATCTTGTCGACCTAGCGATGCTATAGCTATCGCTTTAAGAATGGGGACGCCGATTTGCGTTGTCGATGAGGTTCTTCAGCAAGCGGGCTACCACATACCTGATGAGGACGATCAAGAGGAACACGTATTGGCAGAATTCCGAGATTTTCTTGATGAAGTGACTCCTGATGACTTTATGGGGGAGACCACATAAAGAAATCCCTGTTAAACAGCGGTATTATTTTCCAAAATAGTACAAAAGTTGTAGATATGGATTTGTCCTCATAACCTTTAGTTGGTTACATGAACGTAATTTCTTAAGTGTATTTACCACTTCGAAGGGAGATGGTGGAAATGGCGAATAAAAATCCTACTGGATCATTCAGCGGAACAAGAGCATCTGAAATTGTTGGGATAACCTATCGGCAGTTAGATTACTGGACTCGAACAGGACTAATCGTACCCTCACTAGAAACGGCTAAAGGAAGTGGCAGTCGAAGGGCATACTCGTACAAGGACCTACTCGAACTTAGAGTAGTGAAAGACCTTCTGGACGCTGGAATCAAGCTGGAATTGGTGCGTGAGGTTTTCACCTACCTAAAAGAGAATTTGGGTGAGGATGTTGCCTCAGCAAATCTAGTGATTTCAGGAAATAAATCAGTTCTAGTAAAGAGCGGAGAAGAAATTATTGACCTGCTTCAGAAAGGCCAAGGGGTTCTAAACATCTTGCCATTGTCCAACGTTAAGGATGAGATTGATGCAGCGATAGTTGATCTTCACCCTGAGCTAGAAATATCACAATCAGAGCCAGCGCTAACTAAAAAAACAGCATTAGGTAGTTAATTGCCATTTAGCTAATGTCATTAAAACATTCACCTCTCCACGAGGAACATAAAAACCTTTCTGCTAAATTGGTTGACTTCGCAGGTTGGGAAATGCCAATTTCGTATCCGACCGGCACTCTCGAAGAGCACCGACAGTGTAGAAGTGGCTGTGTCACGTTTGACGTTTCACATTTAGGGTCTGTCCTTGTAGAAGGTGACGAGGCATTCGATGAGCTTCAGTACGCTTTCACTAATGATCTTTCTCGGATCCAACCAGGTCGCGCACAGTACTCGCATTTATTAAATGATAAAGGCCATGTAGTTGATGATGTGATTATCTGGTGGACTGGTGAACAGCAATTTGAAATTATGCCAAACGCTTCAAATACCGAACGAGTTGAACTGGCTTTACTTCAGCGAGGCAAAAAGATCAATGTCCATAATGTGACGGAAACTCGTGCAGTTTTAGCATTGCAAGGCCCATCTGCTCGAAATCTGCTTAGGGGTTTGTCTGAAGAAGCATCAATTGTTGAAAGATTCCACGTTAGTAAAACTATGCTTCGTGGCATTCCAGTTACCGTTGCTGGGACTGGCTATACCGGTGAAGATGGTGTTGAGATAAGTGTCCCTAAAGAGGCAGCACCTACTGTCTGGAACCTACTGTTGGAATATGGTTCTATTCCTGCAGGGTTGGGAGCCAGGGATACGCTTCGACTTGAAGCAGGATTACCATTACATGGCCATGAACTAGGGGAGGGCATTACCCCAAATCAAGCCAATATGAAATGGGTTGTCGCTATGGATAAGGGCGACTTCCTAGGCAAAGAGTCACTTTTGACGGAGTTCGACGAAGGACCCGATCGCATATTGCGTGGATTTATATCAAAAAGTCGCAGGCCACTTAGACATGGGCAGGAGATATTGATGAATGATGAAGTTATTGGCCACGTCACAAGCGGTAATTTCTCCCCAACCCTCGGAAAAGGCATCGCTATGGGCTTCATCCATCCAAACATTGAGCAGGGTTCAGCTGTTCTAATTCGCGGAACCAAGAGTGAGAGTGAAGCAGAGGTAACTAAATTACCTTTTTACCGGCCGGAATAAGGTGCCGACGTTAATTATCCAAAATATTGGTGGAAATCTGGCGAAGCATAGCGTCACAAAGAACTAGAGAAGTCATAGCTTCAACCATAGGGACAGCCCTCGGAAGTACGCAAGGGTCATGACGACCTTTAGCTGAAAGTTCAACTGCATTACCGCCCTTATCTACTGTTTCTTGCGGCGATGCGATTGTGGCAGTTGGCTTGAATGCTACTCGGATAATAATGTCTTCTCCGTTAGAAATTCCGCCTTGAATGCCACCTGAATTGTTAGTACGAGTGCGGGTATTTCCGTTGTCCCCGATTTCGAACAGGTCATTATGTTCCCTTCCAGTCATTTCTGTTCCAGCGAAGCCACTACCCACTTCGAATCCTTTAGATGCAGGGAGGCTCATAACTCCCTTTGCTAGATCAGCTTCTAATTTGTCAAATACTGGATCACCAAGGCCAACTGGCACATTTCGAGCAACGCATTGGACTATACCCCCGAGACTATTTCCGTCTTTACGGGCTTTAGTAATCGCATCAGATATTGCAGCCGCAGCTGTACTATCTGGACAGCGAGTTGGGTCGGCTTCCACCATAGAAAGAGTGACATGAGAAGGGTCAATAGTTGATTCGATAAGGTGGACTTTTTGAACCCAGCCTAGAACGTCAATACCACAGTATTCCTTAAGAAGTTTCCTAGCTACAGCACCAGCAGCTACTCTGCCTACAGTCTCTCGTGCGCTTGATCTTCCGCCACCCTCGTGTGCTCTTATCCCGTACTTTGTGTCAGTAGTAAAATCAGCGTGAGAAGGCCTATAGATATCCTTCAAATGATCATATGCACCGCTCTGATGATCTCTATTGCGGACACTCAATGCGATCGGTGTTCCTAAAGTTTTCCCTTCGTAGACACCGCTTAAAATTTCGACGGTGTCGGATTCATCTCGCTGAGTAACTAGGCTGCTTTGGCCAGGACGACGCCTATCAAGGTCCACTTGGATATCTTCGACTGTTAACGGAAGACGTGGAGGACAACCATCGATGATAACTCCAACAGCTGGACCGTGAGACTCGCCGAAAGTATGGATGCGGAATATAGAGCCAAATGAACTACTCATACCTCTGAGGATAGATCAGATCTATCCCTAGAGTGTGGGTATTTCTATATCAACACCAGTCATTCAACGGCAAGTATCACAAGCTGCAAGTAGTGCATTTTCAACGACTTCGTTTAATGCTGGATGAACATAGAGCATGCCTCTAGCTAAATCTTCGATATTTTGATCAAATTTCATTCCTTGGACTAGTTGATGGATGAGTGTCGAAGCATGAGGCCCCATAATGTGGGCACCTAATATATTTCCATTCTTAGGATCAGCAAGAACTTTACAAAATCCATCAGTGTTTTCCATAGCCCACCCATACGCTACATGTGAGTAAGACGCACATCCCTTCACGTACTCAGTACCTAATCTTTGCAACTCTTCTTCTGTCATGCCGACTGCTGCTATTTGAGGGTTGGTGAATATAGCGTATGGAAGCGGGTCAAGATCTACAGTCATAGGCGTAGATGAGTTGATGAGGTTATGCGACACAATTCTCGCTTCGGCGTTCGCGGCGTGTTTCAACTGGTTTGGATTGGTTACATCACCTAAAGCAAACACGCCCGGAACATTGGTTCGCATTTGTGCATCAGTTACTATGTATCCGTTTTTTACTGAAATGTCCGTGTCGCCAAGATTCAAATCGTCAGAAGCAGGGGCACGGCCTGTTGCAATTAGAAGCATGTCACTACTTATTGAGATCTTTCCGGTTGATGTCTTGCAAGTGAGATTTACTTTTCCATCATCATCTTCTGCGACAAGCTCGACGTGAGTCTCAAGGTACACATCTACATTGTTTGAAAATACTTCAGTGAACTTTTGGCTTATTTCGCCATCTTGCGCTCTTAACAGCTGGTTACTTCGAACGATTATTGTAACTTTACATCCTAAAGAGGAAAAAATATGAGCCATTTCTGTTGCAATGTAGCCGCCGCCAATGACAACTAGGGATTCAGGGAGAGCGTCTATCCTCATAATCGAATCGGATGTATGGAAAGGAGACTCAGGAAGTCCGGCTATTTCTGGCAACACCGGTTTTGCCCCTGTAGCGATGACGATATTTTTCGCCACTAATTGCTTTCCCCCTACATCTAATTTCTTATTGTCGAGAAAGCGTGCATGTCCTTTGTATAGAGTAACGTTTGATAATCCGTTTCTATAGCTCTCACCGGAGTCTGATATCGGGTCGATTCGATTAAATATCCGCTCCTGGATGTCGCTCCATCGGATATTGGTGACCGATGCGTCGATACCTAGTGTCTCGCTTGTTTCTATTTCATGAATTGTGTTCGCTATATGGACAAGCATTTTAGAAGGGATGCAACCACGGTTTAAACAAGTGCCACCAAATACCCCTTTTTCAATAATGGCGATTTTCCATGAGTCAAACTCTGGAGTAATAATTGTGTTACCACTACCAGTGCCGATGATCACAAGGTCATATTCTTCAATATCTGCAGGCACTAGTTCTCACGTTCATTGATTCCGGATGTGATGTGGTCAATTAAGTCTCCGTCTAGGGAAGGATTCAAACCAGATTCGATCATTTGGTGACGAATTCTCATATGATCATGATGGGCAGTGTCGGTAAAAATGTAGAACTTCTTCTTTTGGATGCCCTCAAAGACTAGCTCTGCAACGACGTCTGGGGATAACGAATTTGCATAGATTTCCTCTATTAGCTCCTTTCGGTCGGTTAGATCATCTTCCTGATCAAGTGCGGGGAGCTGATATTTTTCATGCCGGTTTCTATTGCTATCCAGAATGCCGGTTCTAACAAGGCCTGGGCATAAAGCACTTATCCCGACTTCTGAGTTTTCTTGCTCTAACTCAAAGTAGAGGGTCTCAGCAATTGTCAGAACAGCGTGTTTACTTGCGTTGTAGGGGCCCATTCCAGGATATGAGAGGTGACCGGCAATTGATGAAGTAACTAGAATATGGCCATCATTCTCCTGCTTTAAAGCAGGCAAGAAAGATTGGATCCCATAAATAACCCCCCACAAGTTAACGGCAAGAATCCACTCCCAATCCTTAGTCGAAGAAGACTCGATAGGGCCACCAGCACCAACACCTGCGTTTAAGCACACAATTCCAGGGGTTCCTATTTCGCTAACTATCGCTTCCTTAAAAGTATGCATTGAGGTTTCGCTAGAAACATCTAGAAGATAACCATTTGCTGTAATCCCATCGTTTATTAACTCATCTATTGTCCCTTGCAAAGCAGGTTCTTCTATATCACCAATACAGATACGGTAACCTGCCCGACCATACCGATAGGCGAGTGCCTTTCCTATTCCACTAGCACCACCCGTTATAACTACAACCTGATTTTTCACGCTAACCTCACTAATTCTCCTAAGCGAAGAATACCCCTAAGATGGGCAATGACGCTAAGAGGTAACCATGGTTGACAAAAAATTGAACATCGGACTTCTTTTTCCCTTTCGGAAAGATCACGAACTCCTTAATCAGCTTTCTAGAGATTTCCCAGTAGAAATTATTCAAGCACCATATATCGAATCGAATGAACTTAGGTCGTCTAGAGGCTTAAATAGCGGTAGAAATCCTCATCGATATGAAGAACCGAATATTGAGCAATTCACGTTGGACCAGTGGCGTAAATGTAACGCAATAATTTCGATGGATTTGCCTAGCAATCCAGAGGTTCTGTTTCCAAATTTACAATGGTTCCAAGGTGTTTCTGCAGGATATGACCATATAGACACTGATGCTTTAACTCAAATGGGGGTAGTGCAGACCAGTGCAAGAGGCATTGCATCCCCATCGATCGCTGAATTTGTATTTGCGAGACTATTACAGATCTGGAAAGAACTGCGGATCCTAGACCAGCAACAGGACCAGAGAACCTGGAGAGTGAGATTCGGTACTGAAGCAAATGGAAAGACCATTGGAATAGTCGGATTCGGATCGATAGGGAGGGAAATCGCTATTCGAGCACGGGCATTTGGAATGACAGTATTAGCAACAAGAAGATCATTGCCTAAAGAACGCACTGATGTAGATGCTGATTTTCTTTTCCCCGCAGATGAAGTTGACAAAATGATCGCAATGTCTGACGTAGTAGTTATGGCAGCTCCGGCTACTGAGGAGACTCGTGACATGTTTAATGAAAAAAGATTTGCACTAATGAAACCTAAAACAATTTTCTGTAACATCGCCAGAGGTATGCACGTTGTAGAAGACGACCTTGTCGAAGCGTTAAACAACGGGCACCTTGCCGCTGCAATCCTTGATGTTGTTAGAACTGAACCTTTACCAGAAGAAAGTTCAATATGGTCGGCAACGAATATGTACCTTTCACCTCACTGTTCGGTTTCGTTCGATAGTTACGAAGAAAACGCTGTAGCGTTACTAGTCGAGAACGCGAAGCGTTTCCTGCAAGGGAAGTCACTTACTAACGTTGTAAACAGAGATAGTTAATTATTTTTTCTTAAAGTCCGGTTTTCGCTTCTGAGAAAACGCCAGAGGCCCTTCTTTGGCATCTTCGGTTGAAAATACTGACCATCCATAGCTAAATTCGTGGGCTAGAGCTTCTTCCTCTGTCATTCCATCAGTTTCATGCAAAGTTTTAAGTATTGCTTCAACAGCAATAGGCCCATTGTCACATATCGTTTCAGCTATTTCTCTAGCTTTACTTAGCGCTTGGCCATCGGGAACGACGTGTCCAATTAACCCGATTTCTTTAGCTTCCACAGCTCCAATATGTCTTCCAGTCAGAAGTAAGTCAGCAGCGACTGTGTAGGGGACTTGTCGTCTTAAACGAACTGCAGAACCTCCCATTGGGTACAAACTCCATCGAGCTTCAGATATACCAAATTTTGCACTTTCGCCAGCAACTCTAATATCCATTGCCTGGAGTATCTCTGTCCCTCCAGCGATAGCAACACCTTCAACCGCTGCGATCATGGGTTTTGTAGGTCTATATGATCGCAAAAGCCCTTTCCAGTGGATTTCCGGATCTTCAGCAGATCGTTTCTTCATATCGATTTCAGTGTCGGCATCATCAGCGTTGCCTGACATGGCCTTTAGATCAGCTCCGGATGAAAAATTTCCATCTGCTCCAGTGACAATTATGCAACGGATTTGATCATCTTCCGAAGCTTCAACGAAAGCGTCATACATTCGAACAATCATCGGACCGGAGATCGCATTCATCCGTTTAGGACGATTTAACGTAACCGTCATAACGTGTCCGTCACGTTCTACTAATGCGTCAGGCATAATTTTCTCTTTTCTTATGAGGCTAGATGATATAGAAGACTAACGGTATTCGTTTATATCAGGACAACTACACATTAAATTCTTGTCTCCATGGGCGCCGTCTATGCGTCCTACCGGAGGCCAATACTTATTTTTTTGAACGAAGTCAACTGGATATGCGGCATCAGATCTGCTGTATTTCTCGTTCCATTCATCGCTACAGACGTGTTCGGCGGTGTGGGGAGCATTGTGAAGCATAGAATCTACATAATCAATTTTCCCGTTATCGATCTGTGAGATTTCCTCACGTATCTTGATCATGGCTGTGCAGAATCTATCGATTTCTGAGAGGGATTCAGATTCGGTAGGTTCTATCATCAAGGTGCCAGCAACTGGGAACGACATAGTAGGGGCATGGAACCCATAGTCCATGAGCCTTTTTGCAATATCGTCAGCATTAACTTCTGTGCTTTGCGTCAGTGGCCGAATGTCTATTATGCATTCGTGCGCAACAAAACCGTCTTCACCCGTGAATAAGATGGGGAAGTGAGGTGAGAGCTTCTTTGCAACATAATTAGCACTTAGAATTGCTATCTGAGTAGCACGCAATAGATCGTCATCTCCCATCATGGCGATGTACGCCCATGAAATCGGTAATATGCTCGCCGAACCCCAAGGGCTGGCACTTATTGGGCCTATACCTGAGGAAGGTCCTGCATCCTCTACAAGTGGATGATTAGGCAAATAGGGTGCTAGGTGTTCTGCTACTGCAACTGGTCCTACGCCTGGGCCTCCACCTCCATGTGGGATGCAGAAAGTTTTATGCAAGTTGAGGTGCGACACGTCGGCACCGAATTTTCCTGGCTGGGCTATCCCTACTAGAGCATTTAAATTTGCCCCGTCAAGGTATACCTGCCCTCCGTGCTGATGAACCAGTTCACAAATCTGTGTAATCGATTCTTCAAAGACGCCATGTGTCGATGGGTATGTAACCATTATTGAGCTTAATGAATCTCGATTATCGACACATTTATTTTCGAGGTCTGTCAGATCTACATTCCCGTTCTGGTCGCACTCTACGACTACGACTTTCATTCCTGCCATTGCAGCACTTGCTGCATTTGTTCCATGGGCAGAAGCTGGTATAAGGCAGATATTCCTTCCAGAGTCTCCGCGCGAGTGATGATATTTTTGTATAGCCAATAGGCCAGCCAGTTCACCTTGCGAGCCCGCATTTGGCTGAAGACTAATTGCTGAATATCCAGTTATCTTTATTAACCATTCCTCTAATTCTGAAATTAGGATGTCGTATCCTTTACGCTGCTCTTGAGGAACGAAGGGATGAATATCAGAAAACTCTGGCCAGGTTACTGGCAGCATTTCAGTCGTGGCATTTAGTTTCATTGTGCAGGATCCAAGTGGAATCATTGTCCGGTCAAGGGCTAGATCACGATCAGCAAGAGTGCGAAGGTACCGAAGCATTTCTGTTTCGGTATGGTAAGTATTAAAAACTGGGTGCGTACAGTAGGAACTCTCCCTTAGTAAGGGTCCATGCAGAGGTGATGGAATGTCATGACTATGGTCCGATATCCCGAAGGCGTTCAGTGTTCTAACCAGGTCGGTACTTGTTGTTGTTTCGTCAAAGGAGATAGTGATAGTGTCATCATCTACCATACGAAAGTTGATGCCAACCTGTTGTGCACGTGTGCATATATCTCGAGCTTCACCTGAAACATTCACTGTAATGGTGTCGAACCAAGTTAGATTTGGAACGTCAAACCTATTAGAGCGTAAATTGGCGACGAGTTTGCTAGTCAAATTATGAACGTTTGTTGCGATTGATCGCAGCCCATTGGGGCCATGATACACGGCATATGCGCCAGCGATTACTGCCAGTAAAACTTGGGCTGTGCAAATATTGCTAGTGGCTTTTTCTCTTCTGATGTGTTGCTCTCGCGTTTGTAAGGCTAGTCGCAATGCATTATTTCCATGTGAGTCAAGTGAAACTCCGACAATCCGCCCTGGAATGGTTCGCCTATTTTCATGCTTTGTAGCAATATATGCTGCGTGCGGGCCACCAAATCCTAATGGAACCCCAAACCGCTGGGCGCTGCCTATTACTACATCTGCGCCTAATTCTCCAGGGGAAGTAAGAATGCAGAGTGACAAAAGATCTGCTGCCACGGCGACTAGGCGGCCAGCTTCGTGATGGTCGACTATTGGCTGAGATAAATTTGGTACATGCCCAGATGCACCTGGGTACTGGTATAAAACTCCAAAACATTTGTCGGGTGCTTTGTCCGGATCACCCACCTCTACTTGGATGCCCATAGCTGCCGCTCTGGTTTGGACAACTGAGATTGTTTGTGGAAAACATTCAGAGTCAACGAAGAACACATTCTCGGAACCACCGTGTAGTCGTTTGAGCATTGTCATTGCCTCAGCAGCAGCCGTTGCTTCGTCTAGTAGGGAAGAATTGGCGATGTCACAACCGGTTAAATCACAAACCATCGTTTGAAAATTTAGTAGGGCTTCTAGTCTTCCTTGAGATATTTCAGCTTGATATGGCGTGTAGGCGGTATTCCAAGCAGGATTCTCGAGAATATTTCTCTGTATTACTGGCGGGAGATGAGTGTTATAGTATCCAAGGCCGATCATCGATGTATGGACGACGTTAAGAGCAGCGATTTGCTGCAGCCGATCGATAGCCTGAACTTCACTGAATTTGTCCGGTAAGTTAATACTCTCTGATAGGTCCCGTATAGACTTTGGGACTGTTTTCTCTATAAGTTCATCAATGGAACTCAAACTAAGAAAGTCGAGCATGGCCTGCTCATTCTCCTGATTGAGTCCTATGTGTCTTCGAGCGAATTCAGCTGGGTTAGACATAACTTCCTTCCGATATTAAGAGTTATGTCCCCCTCTGTCTTGATACCTGAGAGCTTCGGCTTCGCCTTTCCCCTTCGGTGAATGATTGAACATTCTTTCCAGATCGGTCGATTTAAACGGTACCTTTGCCTGAGAGATTCGGGGGGACCCTTGCTCCTTCGGCGCCAACTAAGTTGAACTCTCCCGTGTCAATCGTTGACCAATGTCAGACTAGCTCGATTCATATTAAAATGTCACGGCTTTGACGAATGAATTTTCTATTCTGGAAAAACAGCAGCACGATCAGATAAACCATACTTCTCAAATCGCCCCCAGAATCCATGTTCGTATAGTCCATAACCGACTTGGTCGTCGTATTCGAATCTTCCGACGTGGTCAACGACACCATATTGACCAATGCCCTTTATATCTTCAACTTTGTAATGTAGGCCCTGAACGACAGTTTCAGGCCCTTGGTACATTCCATGCCGCCAGTCGTCTTCGATACCATACCCAGTACCGATAGCAACATAGTTTGCTAGCAGCGGGGTGCACTTCATCACAATGTTCGATTCCGGAAATGTAATGACTGATCCGTTGAGCATTCTTGTGCCTGGAATCCTGTCATGGTGGTATTCCGGCGTGCCGAGCCATTCATTTTCCTTCCGTGGGTCCTTCCATACACGCATCGCTTCTTCTAGTTCTCGAATACCATCGTTAGTTTCTTGAAGCATGTAGATAATTGAGTGATCGCCAAAATCAATTGGAAAATAGTTCCATAGGCCTTCCATTACGGAAACATTTTGTCGTATTCCGTCCGACTCTTTTTCCCCTACTGGCCTAATTCCCCAAGACCGATCGCGGCTGCCTCCCCACTTATCGGAGGTTACAGTCCAACTCGAACCGGGTATTGAAAGATTTCCACTCCAGCGGCCCATTTGCGCGAAACGTTGCGTATCAAATACAACTTTTCCTTCTCTGCGTAAGAACTGTCTTGGTTCTTCTAGAGGCCGGTGTGACCCTTGCCATTCGACATTCATACTCACACCCCATTCGTTATCTTCGCACGTAACTCTAATCTGCTCTAAAGGTTCGATGATTTCGATTTCAAGAGGGCCAACCTTCAAATTTGATCTGTCTCCTATAGGCCTTGAAGCTCGAATAACTCGATGGTCGTCTTTAGTTCCTATAGCAAGAAATCCATCAGTAACACCGAGATTAGGGTATTGCCCTATACCGAATATCGCCATAACCTCGTCGCTTGATCCATGTAAGTTGAAATAGTACCTGTCGTAGAAGTTCCGATCGCTAGTCGCTGGATGGCGAACATATTCTGATGTTTGGTGTACTGGGAAATCATCCCATGATGAAATCGCCATTTCTCCTCCAATGTATTTGATCTTTATGTACGGATTGATGGTATATGGTCATGAAAATATGTTGAAATCGCCCGGCAAAACATTCCATAAACTGAGTACTAGGAATAGACCATCGGTTTAGGCATTACTAAAATTGAGTTGGGGATCAGAAGGGAATTATGTTTGCTGAAGTATTAGATGTAGAGCGTATTACGCCTGGACTTATACGAGTTCGATTCGGTGGAGGTGATCTTCATGAATTTGAATCAACTGAGTACACGGATCAGTACATTAATGGCTATTTTGTCCCACCTGATGCAAATTACCCAGTTCCATTTGACCTAGATGAAGTCCGTACCCTGGGTGATGAGTTAAGGCCTAGGCCTAGACGTTTTACAGTCCGAAAGTGGGATGAAGAAGCAAAGAAACTTACAATTGACTTCGTAATACATGGCGATGTTGGCTTTGCCGGTCCTTGGGCTAAACGCGCAGTGCCTGGTGACAAGCTTCAATTTAAAGGCCCTAATGGTAGTTATTCGCCCAATCCCGAAGTCGATTGGCATTTGTTCGCAGGTGATGAGACTGCGATACCTGGTATTAGTGCATCTGTTGAATCATTGGGAGCTGGTAGTCATTGTGTCGTCTTTATCGTAGTGGACAATCATGAGTTTGAAATCCCGATCCATACCGATGCAACACTTGACCTGAAATGGCTCCATAGAGACGACTCAACCGATCCATCATCTCTGCTTTTGGAAGCAGTTAGGAACTTCGACTTCTTAGAGGGAACGTACGACGTTTTTGTCCATGGAGAGGCAGGTGAAGTGAGAGAATTGAGAAAGTATCTAGTAGGCGAAAAGTCATTGAATCCAGAGACTTCTTCCATTTCTCCTTATTGGCGAAGAAACCACACTGACGAAGCTTGGAGGAAAGTGAAGAAAGAGTGGCTGGCTGATCAGGAAAATGATATCTAATTTAGCGTCACTAAACTAAATCAAGTATTTTGGCCCATCCTCCTTTAGATGGGGGAGGGATTACATAGTCCGCCATCTCCATCAGATAGTCTTCTGAGTCTTCTACTACCATCGCTATATCTGCGCCCTTAAGGAGTTCCTTATCATTCCCAGCATCTCCGAGCGCAATAACTTGTGATGGGACAATATCGTAATACTGACACCATTTCTCAACGCCTGTCCATTTGGATGTGAACGGCGGCTGGACCATCGACGAGTGCCCACCAAAAAGCTTGTCTTCGTAATACGCTACAGTCCCTAGAGATTCTCTCGAGATAATGCTTTCTGCTTCTTGAAGCAGAGATTTTTCGATACCAAGAATACAGAAACTGAGAACTTTCCTATCCTTTGGGAATAAACCCAAATTGTCCATTTCGATTAAATCGGCTCCTATTACTTCAAGGTGTCCGTTACTAGTTGTAGGTGAAGACACGTAAACATAACTGTCATCGGCATAGAAGCAGGGAGAAAGCGAGCATGCATTAAAGATTTCTTTTAACCGTGTTTCATTGGTATATGGAAAGTCACTAAGGAAGAAAGGTTCTGATCGTTGAAAACAATAGCCCAGTGACCCATTTAAAAGTACCGCTTGCCCTCTGAATTCGTATCGACGGAATGCCTCAACAACACTCCGTAGTCGTCTACCTGTTGCAACTAATAGGGGGATATTTCTTCTTTTTAATTCTTCTACAGCAGCCAATGAGTCGGAATGGATTTCCTCTCCGTTGAACCACAGTGTCCCATCTAAGTCAGTAACAACAAGGGTCTCAATGTTCACCCCTAAATTGTACAAGCCCCTATAAGACAAAGTCACCACAAAGGTGACGGATCTACCTCTAGAATGCTGATATGGGAAAGAAGCGCGTTCCAGCCGTAGAGGGGATGTTTACTATGGACCATTCTAGCCCTGCGTTAATTGGCGGAAGATCCACTGTTTCCGGAAGTTATTACTTCCCAAAGGACCTGGGCGGAAATGACCCCGAAGCAGTATCGGACCGGAATAGGGAAGAAGTAACCCTTAGCAATAAAGGAAAAGTTTGGAGTTACACATCAGCTGATTACCCTCCAGCGTTACCATATGTAATTACCGAGGAGCCTTTTCGGCCGTTTGTGATCGCAGCTGTAGAGCTAGAGAAGGAAAGCATGGTTATATGTGGCCAAATGATGCCCGGTATTGAAATATCCGATATGCAGGTCGGGATGGAAGTTCAAGTTGCCTTAGACGTTTTGTATGAAGACGATGAATCACAATATTTTGTTTGGAAATGGGAACCTCTTAGAAGGGATAACTAATGGGCGTAGGAGAGGTCGCAATACTCGGTGCAGGAATGCACCCATGGGGTAAATTTGTCGGTAAGTCATTCATTGATCTCGGAGTTCACGCTGCAAACGAAGCTCTCAAGGATGCAAATGTAGAATGGGGAGAAATTCAATTCGTTTCTGGGGCGAACACTGTCCGTAACGGCTACCCAGGATGGGTTTCTGGGTCTACGTTCGCAAATGCGCTTGGATTTCAAGGAGCACAGCTTGCTTCAAGCTACGCCGCATGCGCATCAGGGGTTACGGCATTATCGATAGCTCGTGCTCAGATACTTTCTGGAGTTTGTGAAGTCGCTCTCGTTGTCGGTGCCGATCAAGTCCCGAAAGGCATGTTTGCTCCGGTTCCTGGTGATCGTCCACATGATGTAGATTGGTTACGTTTTCGTTTACTTGGCCTTTCAAACCCTGCTTACTTTGGACTTTTCGCTAGAAGAAGAATGGCCTTGCACGGGGACACAGAGGAAGATTTCGCTGCAGTTAAGGTCAAGAACTCACTTCATGGATCTAAGAACCCGAACGCAAGATTTACAAAGACATTTACAGTCGAGGATGTTGAGGCATCACCTGTCGTCGCAGATCCATTACGTTTACTTGAAATTTGCACTACTAGCGATGGGGGAGCGGCGATCGTAGTATCGAGCATTGACTACGCAAAGAAAAAGGGAATTAAGGACCCTGTTCGAGTGACCGGAATTTCTACAGTTGGACCCACATACCCGAATTCAATAATTGATATGCCGTATCTTGCTTCTGACTCATGGTCAGTTTCAGGTGACGCTTCCCATACATTTAAGAATCAGATAGCTCAACACGCTTATGCAGAGGCAAACATTTCACCAAAAGATTTAGATTTCGCGGAGGTTTACGACCTTAGCTCTGCATACGAGCTCGATTGGTATGAACACATCGGCTTATGCGAACCTGGAATGGCTCGCAATCTTCTTCATAACGGAGATACAGCAATTGGTGGGAGAATACCGGTTAATCCTTCAGGAGGGTTAGGTGCGTTTGGAGAAGCTATTCCAGCTCAAGCGATAGCTCAAGTTTGTGAATTAACTTGGCAACTCCGTGGGGAGGCAGGCGAACGTCAGGTAGACGACGCAAGTGTAGGCATGTCGATCAATTATGGGATGTTCGGTCACGGTAGTTCGGTTATAGCAAGGAGATAATATGACAATTCATCTAGAGAACCATGACAATGGTGTCCTTCAGATAACTATGGATAATCCTCCAGTCAATGCTCTTAACATTGACGACACATTCGAAATCGCTGCTATTTGCGACTCGATCAGGCACAAATCAGAAGTAACAGTGGTAATTCTGACTGCAACTGGAAAAGGTTTTTGCGCAGGCGTTGACATCAAAGAACTCGAAAATAGAGATGGTCATGAAGGAATACTCGAAATTAATGAGGCCTGTTATCAGGCATTCAGAGCAGTATATGAATGCGATGTACCTGTAATAGCCGCTGTAAACGATTATTGTCTTGGCACTGGCATAGGGGTCGTTGGCTGTTCAGATATCATTATTTCTGTTAGCGACGCCCAATTCGGATTACCAGAAGTTGACAATGGAGCCCTCGGTGCACTTACCCACCTCGAAAGACTCGTACCTCGGCAGCGCGCTCGTCAAATGCTTTATACATGTGATACAGCAACAGGATTGGAGCTTCATGGATATGGAACCGTATACCAATGTGTTGATATCGATGAGCTTCAATCCTCAGCACTTACCCTCGCTTCTAAGATTGCTGCAAAACAACCTGCGACTATTCGCGCCGCAAAACGTTCCGCTATTGGTATAGACACTCAAGATGTTCGAAGAAGCTATCGATACGAACAAGGCTTTACGTTTCAGCTGAATCTCGCAGGTGAAGGCCATAGAGCACGGCAAGAATTTTTAGAAGGTAAAAGAAATAGCAAATAACTACCGGTCTAATTCAAATTCTTTCTAAGTCCCGTTTGAATCTGACCTGAGTTGCAAACCCGTGTAATGTACGACCAATAGATTGAACTACATCGGGGGCTAAATGCGTAAAGTCATAAAACTGGTATCTCCTTGGATTTTGCTCGCTTTGTTCTCTGCTGGATGTGGCGGTAGTGATAGATCATCTAGCTCAAACGATTCTCAATCAGCGCCGACTAGCACCCAAAGCAGCAATAACAATTCATCACAAGATAGTAATCAGCCTGACGATCAGGATAATGCCACTTCCAGCGACTCAGCAGACGATCCGGTTGAAGAAAGCACTCCTGAGCCAGAACTGCCTACATTTGGCGATATTGAATGGCCATGTGGGCCCGGTTCTGCATCTGGAGCCACTGATCAGGGTGTGACTGACAGTGAAATACTTATCGGTGGTGGAGATGATCGAGGGTTCGTTGGTTCCCTCGGACTCAATGTCACTCAAACGGATACTATCCAGGCCTTCGTCGATGTCTGCAACGATATGGGAGGGATTCTCGGTAGAGAAATAGTTGTTGAGCTATACGACGCAAAGATATTTGAAGTTTCCTCAGTCTGGTTAGATGCCTGCCCTCGAATGTTTATGATGGTGGGCGAAGGATTCGCAGTAGATGGATTTGGTGAGGAGACAAGAGTGCAATGTCAACTCGCTCACATACCAGCGTGGACTGTTTCAGCTGCTGCAGCACATGGTCCGTGGATGATCCAACCAGTCCCTAATCCTGCTGACCGCATGTCTCTTTCAATAGCCTCATGGATTTCAGACAACTTCCCTGAGACAATTGCCGCTTCCGCAACCGTATATGGGAACTTCGGAGCGACAATTGAGAATAAAGACAAGGTTCTAGCTTCATACCCACAAATAGGCTTCGAATTCGATGTTGATCTGGAATACAACATAAACGGCGAAGATGACTGGACGCCATTTGTGTTATCCCTGAAAGAAGCAGGAATTCAGCATGTTTACTTCACCGGAACTTGTCTCCCCAATTATCAAGCTTTTCGCGCTGCAGCAGCTGTCAACGATTTTGATGCCATCTATTCAGTCGACCCTAATTTTTACGAAGATATCTGCAGGCGGGCCAACTCTGATGGCGTTATGAATAATACCTATATACGAAGTGCCTATATACCATTTGAAGAAAGAGCCTCGTCTAAAGCGGTAGATGACTACTTAACAATTATGGAAAGCACAGGCGGTGAAGTAGCTTTACTCGGTATGCAAACAGCTTCGGCTTTTCTGCTTTGGGCAATTGCAGCTAAATCTTGCGGATCCGAATTAACTAGAGAATGCGTGTTGCGCGAAGCAGCGGCAATCGATGAATGGACCGGCGGGGGTATGCACGTTCCAAGTGATCCAGGAGTTAATGAAACACCTCCATGCGGGCTAGTGATGGAGTTAGTCAATGATTCTTACAGGCGAGTATTCCCAGAAGAACCTGGCACATACGCGTGCGACGATTCATGGTCTGCGTCTTTCACTACCGAATGGAGCGAGCAGGCAAGACTTGATGAGAATCGAGTTTCGCATCAATTTACAGATTAAGAGACGCGACGATAGAACATGGCCGAGTTTCTTACATTTACGGTCGTAGGGTTAGCTACAGGAGCTATATATTCAATAGCTTCTGCTGGGCTAGTTGTTACATACACCACATCGGGTATTTTTAACTTCGCTCATGGTGCTATCGGAATGTTCTCAGCATTTCTCTATTGGCAACTACGATGGGACGAGGGATGGGGTGGATTTTGGCCTGCTCCAATAGCTCTGGCCTTTGTTCTCTTCATCGCCGCCCCCATAATAGGTATCCTTCTTCAACTAATTGTTATGAGAGGCTTAGAAGGAACAAGCGAAACGACCAAACTCGTCATACCGATAGCGGTGATGCTCGCATTTATTGGGATCACCAATTGGGTCTGGCAAGGGGCCGAACAAAGAATACCTAAACCTTTTTTTGGGCGCAATGCTAAATGGTCAATTGGGGACACCTACATAACTTGGCATCAAACAATAATCGTCATCGTCGCAATAGTTTTGGCCATCGCTTTAAGGTTCCTATTGTTCAACACCAAAATTGGTGTGACAATGCGAGCAGTTGTAGATAATCCGGAACTCGTAGAACTAAATGGTGGCCGCCCAAATCGTTCTGCTATGCAAAGTTGGGCAATCGGCTCAATAATGGCTGCTATAGCAGGTGTTCTGATTTCCCCCTTACTCGGCGGGTTAGGAGTCTTAGCACTCACACTACTTGTCGTAAATGCCTATGCCGCAGCTATCTTCGGAAGGTTAAAGAACCTTCCTCTAACTTTTATCGGAGGGCTCGTAATAGGATTATCGGTTTCTTATTGGAATTGGATCTCCAGAACGGGACAAAAATGGCCTTGGTTATCTGAACTTCGAACAACTCTCCCCATCGTTATTCTCTTTTGCGTGCTATTGCTGCTACCCCAAGACAGGTTACGCGGCAATCGTGCCGGATCACTCCGTGAACAATTTAGAGTCCCATCCATTAGATCAAGTATTCTATGGAGTTTCGCCTTAGTCTCATTAGTCTCTGGATTGAGCCTAATTATTACAAGTAAATGGGAGGCGCTCCTCACTCGGGGCCTAACGATGGCCATAATCGGGCTTTCGATGGTTCTACTAACTGGATACGCCGGTGAACTTAACTTAGCCCCTTTGGCCTTTGCGGGGATTGGCGCGATAGCGGCATTTCAATTTGATGTAGGCTCTGCAGTTGAAACTGGTCCCGGATTCGCAACGTTGGCGACTCTATTAGCAGCTGGCTTTGGAGTCCTTGTTTTCCCGGCATTTGGACTATTCAAACGGCGTCTATTTGTCGCCGTTACGGCGTTTATATTACTCGTATTCATCCTTGTCGTTTTCTTCGACGGTACAACCGGAACAGGGATTGCAAGCAGAGAAAGCATGTCATTATCTGGTCTAGTAGTCGCATCTCTTATCACTGCTTCTGTAGGAGCAACAGTTGCTCTTCCAGCAATTAGACTCAGAGGGCTGTATCTAGCACTTGCGACTTTCGCATTCGCCATTTTCGTTGACAAAATGGTCTATAAACAAAGAGAAACCCTTACGTTTGATATCCCCTTTGTAGGGGACAGCGAAGACCTGTCGATAAACCTCTTCAATAACGGCGCGCTAAATATACCTCGACCTAAGTTCTGGGGAATAGACTTCGGCGAAAAACAATGGGCGATGCTGATATTCGTCTCAATAATCTTCTGCTGTATTTCAGTCGCGCTGATTCAATTACGAAAAAGTTCATATGGCCGGCAGCTCACTGCCATGAAAGATAGTCCAGCTGCATGTGCGACTCTTGGCATGAACATGCGGCGACTCAAACTATCTGTCTTCACACTAGCTGCCGCAATAGCCGGTTTCGGCGGTGCACTTCATGCATCTAATCTCCGAACTATTCAAGAAGATTACCCATTTACTATTTGGGAAGGACTTGCACTCTTCATGCTCACGGTTGTAGGAGGTATCGGCTATGTAAGCGGAGCGCTCTTTGGTGGAATAATTTATGCTTGCGCATTCATAGTAATGGGAGATTTTTGGGGAAAACTAGCAGAAGATTGGGGGAGTTTTGATTGGCTTTTCACATTCCTTCAGGACTTCTTCTTACTACTTGGTCCCGCATTGGCTGGAATAGGGCTTGGAAGGAATCCAAGTGGAGTCGCAAGCCAGATATTCGACGGATTCCGCATCCTCCGAAAGAAAGAGAATAATGGAATTGTTGGCGTTGGAAGCCTACTCATAGCCTTCAGCTGGTTTTTAAGAGTCATCGATGTCTATAACGGTTGGGTATTCATAATGACATCACTACCGATACTCTTCCTTATGCCCTTACTAGGTGAAGCAAACACACGTGATAGAGATAGAAGGAAAGATACATCTATTGAAATGGCCGGAATTGACTTTGGATTTACCGACGAATTTATCTCGTTCGTAGATAAAGAACTTTCCATACCCAGTGATCCCATGTGGAAAGAAAGTAGGATCAATGACGAATGATGTTCTTGCAGTAGAAAATATATCTGTTCAGTTCGGCGGGCATATTGCTGTAAATGACGTGTCATTAAGCGTGAAACCAGGAACAATAACCGGACTCATAGGTCCTAATGGGGCTGGAAAAACAACGCTATTCAATGTCATTAGCGGCCTACTAACACCGACCAATGGAAGTGTCTACTTCATGGATCAAGACATTACCAATTCGGCACCCCACAAAAGGGCAAGGCTTGGCATCGGCCGAACTTTCCAGAGATTGGAGCTATTCAACAGCTTGTCAGTCGTCGATAACATACGAGTTTCAATTGAAATTTCTAACCAATGGGGGTACTTGCGCCCCTACCAAGATGAAGCCAATACAAATGCAGAGATCAGTAGGATCCTTGACATTACAGGTCTAGATGCAGTTCGCAATACCATGGCGACTGAGATCCCTACGGGACAAGCTCGCCTAGTTGAATTAGCACGTGCCCTTATCTCGCAACCAAAAATTCTTCTTCTAGATGAACCTGCTTCTGGGCAAAATGACCAAGAAACAGAATCTTTTGGCTTACTTTTACGAAAAATATGCGATTCTGGAATTTCAATCTTTCTAGTTGAGCACGATATGGCCCTCGTTATGAACACATGTGATGAAGTAAATGTTCTTGATTTCGGCTGCATTATTGCCACAGGAACACCATCGGAAATTCAGGAACATGAAATAGTTATCGAAGCATACTTAGGGGCAAAAAAGCAATGACCCCTTTACTGGCACTCCATAAAATTAACGCTGGTTACGCGGAAATACCTGTCCTACATGATGTCTCACTATCTCTCTACCCTGGAAAAATTTACGCTTTACTCGGGCCTAATGGAGGAGGAAAATCAACAACTCTCAAAGTTTGCTCTGGCCAACTAACTCCTACTTCTGGTGACCTAATTATCGCAGGAAAATCAATGACCAAAACCGACCCTAGCGCTCTAGCTCGTGCAGGAATTTGCACAATTCCTGAGGGCAAAGGGATATTCCCAAATCTAACTGTCAGAGACAATCTCATAATGATGTCCAAATCTGGAATTCCTACTGAACATATCGAAGAAGTCGCATACCAACGTTTCACCCAACTTTCCTCTCGAGCTCGACAAACAGCCGGAACTCTATCTGGCGGCGAGCAACAAATGCTCGCCATGACCAGAGCTCTCGCTACTGACCCTGCCATATTACTTCTAGATGAATTGTCAATGGGGCTAGCGCCACTTATTGTTGGACAATTATATGAAATCGTACAACAGGTAGCATCAGGGGGAGTGGCGATACTAATTGTTGAGCAATTTGCAAGAACTGCCTTAGAAATCGCTGACACAGCTGGCATCATGCTAAACGGCAGACTAGTCAACGAAGGCAGGCCAGAAAGTATACAAAAAGGGCTAAAGCACGCTTACCTAGGGTGAGTAAAAGAAAAGGAAAACTATGGAAACAGCTAGGGTAAATGAATTTCGAGAGACAGTTGAATCATTGAACGCAAAAACTGGGACACCAGATCGTAACAAAATTTACCAATGGCTTGGCGCTCTACTGATGTGTGCCGGCGTCATAATTGCGTTTATAGCGTACTTCGTTGCTGGCGCCCAAAACAGCGGAGACTTGGCTGTAGATAACATCAAACACAATGAACACATCGTTCTTGCAATCTGTGGAATATCAGTCACTGTCGCAGGTGCCGCTCTATTTCTAAAGTCTAGTATTACGAGGTTTCTTCGATTTTGGCTCATCAGAAGTATCTACGAAAATAGATCAAGAGAAGAATAAAAATAATGCACGCCGTTATAACAGGAGGAGCACAGGGGATCGGGTATGCTTGCGCTGAAAAACTGCTGTCGCTGGGGTGGGCCGTTACCATACTGGACATAAATAGCGACAAACTAAAAAAAGCATCAAGCAAACTCCGTTGCGACTATGCCCAAGTAGACATCACAGATCAAAAGTCAGTCGGACAGTTCTTCTCACAGATAGTGAGCTTGGACACCCTTATAAACAATGCAGGAATATGGCGACCTCAACAATTAGACGAAGTAAGCATACAAGATCAAGAAGACGTCGTAAACGTAAATCTCATTGGAACACTTATTTGTACTAAGGCAGCGCTACCGTCTTTAAGTAACTCTTCACGTGGAAATATAGTTAATTTCTCTTCTCTTGCAGCACGAACGAAATCACCGGGACTTGGCCTATACGCAGCGTCAAAATCTGCAATTGAGACCCTTACAAAGCAGTGGGCAGTGGAAATTGCACCTATCCGAGTAAATGCTATTGCACCCGGATTAATCCTCACCGAGGGAACTGAAGAGAATTATCAAGGTGAAATGAAAGAAAGACGCGCAAATGTAGTCCCGTTGAAGAGAGTGGGGGAGGCGATTGATATTGCTAATGTGGCAGCATTTCTAGTTTCTGATGAAGCGAGCTATGTCACAGGACAGATCATAGATGTAGATGGCGGTCTAGGCTCCGGAAGCCCACAAAGGTGATCAAAGCAACGCGTAATACGTCCAAGCAGCAATAGCAACAGCTCCAAAGAAAAACGCTGACTTAAATCCGCTTTTCATTACCCCATAACCAAACCCAATCACACCGATAGTCCCAGCGACGACAAGTATAAGAGTAAGAGTAGGATTCGAATTCGCTGCTTCAATCAGCGATGGAGGAATTTTGCTAGAAAGAGAATCCGGAATCGCATTCAGAATATTATCTGGCAATTTATCTATTTCACCCGAACTTATCTTGTCACGGATATCCAAAGGAAGATTATCCAAAATCTCTGGATCAAGATCACTTAAAGAAGTGGGTTGCAATGCCATTTGCCTATTGTTCCTTTGTCAACTCCAGAAGTGGTGGACCTAAAGATAAAGTTATACCAAATCTGGTCTCATAATTGCTTCGGAACCACCGTCAACATAGATAACTTGTCCATGAATGAAAGAGGACTTAGGTGACAACAAATATTCAACTACATCAGCGACCTGCTCAGGCTGTCCAGTTTCCATAACACCAGACGGCAAGTTAGTAATTCCAGGAGATAAAACAGGGTCGTTCAATAAGCCGTCTAGCATCGCCGTATTCATTTTCCCCGGAGCGACTGCATTAAGTCTCACACCTTTACCGCCCCATCGCTGAGCATTCCTCCTTACGAAACGCGCTAGAGCAGCCTTACAAGAGCTATATGCAACGATACCAGCGCTATTGGGGTCATTTCTATGAATAGAATCCAAATAGTCGAACGCCCCCTCCCGATCCTCTTCATGAAGATAATTTTCTAGAGTCGAGTCGCCACCAAGAGCTGAACCGATAGAACAGACTGCAACAGCAGCAGAATACTTATGCCTTGAAAGGCTCTCTAAACTGAGTTCAAATACTTCTTTCGCAGCAAACCAGTTAACTTCAATTATCTCTCTCAAATCATCGTGTATGGGGCTAAGACCTGCGTTAGATACTACGCCCGCAGGGTTTGGACACATCGACAAAGCTGTATTCATAGCCCTAATAACTTCACGCTTATCTGACAGATCAGCCGTAATATCTGGCTGTCCCTTCCAGTCAATGCCAATAACCTCAGCCCCACTTTCTGTCAGGGAATTAACTACCGAAGATCCAAGGCCGCTTGACGATCCAGTGACGATATACGTATTCACCATGCTAAAACTGTAGTGCTTACTCAATTAAAGCGTAAATCAGAGTAAAATCAGCAAGTGAATTCATCTGAGAAAATCGACACTTTCCAAAAGCTAATCTCTCTTACTCCCATTTCGGACAATGAATTTACTGCGAATAGCCCCCAGTACAATTGGGGAAGGGTATACGGGGGGCAAGTCGTGGCTCAGGCGCTTCAGGCGGCAAAACAGACCGTAGACCCCAAATACCAGGTTCATTCAATACATGCCTACTTTATTCGAGGAGGAACTAGTGATGAACTTATTAAATTCGAAGTTGACAGGCTTCGTGATGGACGATCATTCGTCACACGTCGGGTCGTTGCGCTACAAACATCAGGCGCGATTCTAAACCTCTCAGCTTCATTTCAAATAGATGAATCTGGTGAAAAAATTCAGACACTTTCTTTGCCTGCCAACTTGCCTGATCCTGAACAAATTCCATCTGAAAACTGGTCAGAGATCATAGAAAGAAAAGTTGTACCTGCAGGTCTCCTTGAAATCGGACATGGCGTATGGCTTCGACTAAACGGGGAAACGGACACCGAGAGCTCTACTTTTGATCTCGGACTAGTTTACGCTAGCGATGATGCGCCGTTCGACGCTGCTGCACGCCTCCATCCCAAATTTGATGGAACGTGGGAAACAGACGAAGCACCAAGTTTTTTCGGAGCTAGCCTTGACCACGCAGTCTGGTTCCATCAACAAGGAAATCCTTATGACTGGCAATTTCATCATCATATTGGAGTAACACATATGGGAAACCGAGGGTTAGCAACGGGAGCTATCTATTCTAAAGATGGGATGCATCTTGCTACCGTTACGCAAGAAATCCTGCAGCGCTTTTAGAATCCTGCACAGAATTTCTACTCGATAGAAAAACACTACAAACGAAAGTAGCTAAACCTCCTACAGCTATTACCAATACGCCATCACGATGAGCGTTGAAACTTCCTACACCACTTGCTTCACCAACAACTGCCAGAACAATTGCAATCCCAAATGCGCCTCCAATCCTTTGAAACGTGTGGATAATAGCAGTTGCGCTCCCAATCAGATTCTCCTCGATCCCTTGAGCGCCAAGCGAAGTGAGCGTTGGCCATACACCAGCCATGCCGACTCCCGATCCAAGTAACGCCAAAATTAGAAGAAACAGATTTTCTGACGTCCCGCAAAATAACCAAAAAAGCCCGTACAAAGCTGTATATACCAAAATCCCTGGGATCATAACACAACGTTCACCATATCTGTCAGCAATTTTACCGGCATAGATTGAAAGCAAGCTCATAGTTCCAGGCATGATCGTTAGAAGTAAACCTGCTTTGACTAGGCTGTATTCCCACACTTCAGTTAGGAAAAGAATCATTCCTAACCAGTGCGCATAAAATGCCACTCCTGCAGTTATCGACATTACAGAAGACAGCAGAAAACCTTTATTTGAAAAAAGTTGTAGTTGAAGCGGCGAGGATGGGGATGAATCGGAACGTATTAAAAGAGCACCAATTAGGATCAACGAGATGACAAAAAATGCGACGGTCCTCGCAGAAGACCATCCCCAAGAGTCTGCCTTTACGATGGGTAAAATAAGTGTTGTTAACCCTGCAACTGTTAAAAATGAGTCAAGCGGCCTTAAAGCAACACTGGAATCTGCTTTCATAACTTGTTTCGATCCGTATGCATATAGCAGGAATGCCACGAAGAGCCCCAATGGTATTTGAAGCGCAAATAACGCCCTCCATGAAAAAGTATCGATTAACTGTGAGATAGCGATGGGGGAGAGTGCCCCAGCAACAGCCGTGTAAAACCCCCATCTACCTACAGCCTCACTTCTATTACCTACTGGGGTATTCCGTAACACTACTGCTATGGCAGCCGGACCCATTACTGCTTGCCCCGAGGAAGAAATTACCCTGGCACCTACAAGAGTCCATAAAGTAGGAGCGATCGTACAAAGAACAACGCCACATGTGTAAAAGAAAACCCCGAATCGATACAGGCGCTCAGGGCCATATTTATCAGTTAACCGTCCTGATTGCAATAAAAGAGCAGCTCCAACGATATTAGGGGTTGATAGAACCCAAGAGGCATTGGCACCGTCTCCATTCGCAATGGTCTCTTTGATGTCTGGGAAAATAAAAAATGAGGATGAAGCGTCCCATCCGCCGATAAAACCTGCAAGAAGAGCAGCAAAAACTAAACCTCGTATTTGTTTATCAGGCTTCGTTTCTGCCTCAGATTTACTTGACAAGCCTCCGCCTATGGAAGCTCTAGGATAGTTACAGTTCCTTCAGCTCCGTCAACCGTTATTGTGGCGCCGTCTGGGATTCGCTTACTTGCATCAGTCGCCGACGCAACACATGGGATACCAAGTTCACGGCTAACAATGCTTGCATGACTTGCAACCGCCCCCAAGTCAACAACCACGGCACCAGCAGCTAGAAATAGTGGGGTCCAAGCAGGGTCAGTGTTAAATGTTACTAGAATTTCTCCTGGCTCAAGGGCGCTCGGATCACTGGCATCGAGAATCACTCTAGCTTTCCCTGTGTAGGTTCCCGGAGAACAAGCATTTCCTTGCATGATTTCTCCGGCAGTGACAGGGGAGTACTCTAAATCTGATTTCTTTGGCCATTCGCTAAGTGGTGGACAGACGGTGTTCACAATAAATGGAGGGTCCAAATCAAATAGAAGTTTGTAATCAGCTTCTCTTTCTCGAAGTAGATCACTGTAAGAGGATGGGTCGTCAATATAGCCATCAACTTCGTCTTCCAGGAGCATGTATATCTGTTTCCTATTATCGAGATGACCTTCATCGACCATCCGGTCAGCAATTTCGTTAAAGCACATTCGCGCTTCATGAATGGGTTTCACAGCGGAGCACTTGTTTCGCTCTCTAAGCGCCATCCATAGTTCTCCAGCTTTCATCCCCACATTGAACATAGCTAACGCTTCTTCGTTCTGAGCGAGAATTCCTTCGAATTCTTCTCGTAGCCGTTCTCGTTCAGAAGCATTGCGCTCAAACGCTATAAGCGGATCAGCAGAGTCATCTTGTTTTCTAATGAGATTAAGTTGGTTAAATGTTAGGGATAGATTTGATTCGTAAGTATCAGAACCCGGATCCCATTCATTAGGGCCGCGAGAACCGTGCCGGTAAAGAAAATCATCTAAAGAGTTTCTAAATTCTTCAGTTAATTCGTTGAGATCGACATTTGGGGAGTGCTCATCAAAATGCGCAGTCATTGATTCTGAATTACGTATCATTCTCGAAAGAGACCATAGTTCACGGCCTATCTCTGCTGAGTCAACATTCCCTATTCCAGTCACTAATTTAACTACGTCTGATTCACGTCCCAGTTCAGCTAGGATGCCACCTAAAATTGCTGGACCATTAGATGCAGCTAAAGAAGCCCAAACGTGTTGTTCAAAGATTTGCACAGTAGGATTTTGCATTTCTCGAGCTCTAGAGACTAATTCCGACAATGTCAAAGTTGATAAATCCGGCCTACCGTCTCTAAGGCTCTGTGCCATATCTTTCATCTCTTCTATAGGTGCATGAGATTCAGTTTCAAGAAGGTAGGCAGTATTTTTCTCTAATCGCTGTGAATGAACTTCACTTTCGTGCCAATCTTCGGCAACGTAGGGCGGAACATCCGGGTGGGCATCGAAATAAGCATCATCAATCATCTCCGGAGTAGCGCGAGGTTGACGAACACCCATCATCCGAGCCTGCGTTAGGGTGTTATAAAAGTAACCGCCAAATAATCCAAATGATTCAGGCGGGTCACCGTATTCTTCGGCATCGAAAACGCCATATGATACGAATCCATCTCGACAACCCAAAACAACACCAGATTCCCAAGACCAAGTCCATCCGAGTGGAGTGACAGGATCAGCTAAAACATCAGCCCCGTTTGCTCGCGTGTAGTGAGGGAACTTCTCAGTAGGTGTTCGATCTGTTATCCATTTTTCGCCAAGCACTTTAGCTCCTCTAAATTTTCTGTTTCAATACAATCGTGAACAAATGATACGGTTTCTTACGTTTAAAATTAACAAGAACGAGGTTATTAGTCGAACTTAAGGCTTAAATATAGGGAAAAGTTACATATTTACTTTACATAACGTGTATTTCCGGCGTTTTTATATAATCTATGCTGCTGCCCTCTATGGGCTATCGACCATCTTTTTAGGCGTAAAGCGCTATTACCTGTGCCACTGAGTTGACGACTACTATTGATAAAGCCATAAGACGAAACATAATGAACGGAGCTTTCTTAAAATTCTTGCCCATTTCAGAATTAGCTAGGTCTTCATCCATTGATGATGTACTCGCTCCTATATCAGCGATAGCTCCGTCAAACCATACGATTGCATTAACACCGAATGAGATAATGGCTGCTGCAATTGCAAATTGCATTTCGCCACCAAAGCTAGATGCATCTCGAATGAGAAATAGAGTTCCAATTGTTGCCGCCGTATATACAAGCACCATCATTCTTAGGTCGCTTGCTCGGTTGCTTACCCAGGCATGTAAAAGTTTAGGTTTCATGCTTCTCCTTCTTGAGTAGATACCTAACATAATTATCACAATTCTGTGTACTAGGAGGCTGAACCTTCATGCTTTTCTTCCGTGATGTGACTTCATGATCCATTAATGGGACTATATGTTGTGCGACTATCTGTCTTAGACCAAAGCCCAGTTCCCGAAGGCTCCACCCCATCAGAGGCTCTACGTAACTCTATTGAGTTAGCCGCTCATGCCGATGAGTTAGGATATTACCGGTACTGGGTCGCTGAGCATCACGGAATGCATGGTTTAGCCGGTTCGAGCCCTGAAATCTTGATCGGCCAC
>PBIQ01000021.1 GCA_002720485.1 Acidimicrobiaceae bacterium | reverse complement strand
TACTTGTAGAGCTATTTTTTTTATAACAAACCAAATATTAATAGTTCCTGCAATGGAATATCACTCATCACGTGGCAAAGTGTATTGCGTGAAACTTTTCTGGAGAAGTGAGTGGATACCCAAGACCCAATAGAGGAACCAAATTCAGATATAGATAGAGAAGTGTCTTCTGTAAAAGTTCGTAAATTCGGAACGAGTTACTCTATTCTCCCCCTTGGGATATTTCTTCTTGTTATCGCTGCTGTACTAGTTATTCGCTTTGCCCCTGCTTCATGGGTGAGTGATGACAGCTACATACTTTCGCCAGGAAGCGCAAACAACACGGCGCAAGCAATCATTGTTGATGGAACAGACACATATCCACCTGAAGGAGAAATCGCATACACTACTGTTTCAATTAAACGCGAAACCACAATCTGGCAATGGTGGAAGGCTAAAAGAGATAAAACGAAACAACTTATAAGCCCCTCTGTCATAGATGGCAACAGAACTGTCAGTGAAACACGAAAGGTTACCCAATTCCAGATGGATCAATCACAGAGTACGGCAGCACTTGTAGCACTCAATTTTCTGGGATACGAAATAGTTCCAGAAGTGGACGGGGCGTTTGTCATACGACTTGTTGAAGGAAGCCCCGCTCAAAAATCCCTGCAGTTAGGGGATCTTATCGTTGATGTCAACGGAGAAAAAGTTCAAAATTCTGAAGACCTGGGAAACCTCATCCAACAAAAAGAACCTGGAGACGCTGTAGAAATAACTTTCCTCCGATCACCATCTGCCTTTGGCGGTTCAGGCGCAGACGAGAATGCGTCGTCACATACCGAGACCATTATCCTCGCTGAACATCCAGAAAAACAAGGAGTAGGTTTCCTAGGAGTAGTCATTGAAACACCTGTACGCGCTGATGTTCCATTCGAAATAACCATCGATGTAGGCAATGTGCGAGGGCCCTCCGCTGGACTAGCGTTCTCGTTATCAATTCTCGATGTCATCACAGACGGAGAACTTACTGGAGGCCTTCGAATAGCAACCACAGGAACTATCGACCGGTATGGGTATGTCGGCCCCGTTGGAGGAGTTCCACAAAAGACTGAAGCCGCAATTCAATCAGGCATAGACCTATTTCTTGTCCCCCCAGACGAGTATGTTGCCGCATTGGAAATCGCCAAAGAAAGAATGGATATCCGCTGCGTACAAACCTTCACAGATGCCATCCTGATCTTAAGCGAATATGGCGGCAACGGAATAGACATAGCTGAACAAGCAGGAGAATCAAACCTAGAATTCTCTGAAAGACCTATCGACGAAGACGACGGCATCTTCACCTGCGCTGAGGCAGAGCTACTAAAGAATGGTTGAGTGGGCCTAAGCACACATCATCACGGTAGGATTACCTCATGACGCGAGCTGCGTTCAAAATCCATCAAAAGTATAGGAATATGGCGAGAGTATGACTGATATAAGTGGTGTACCTTCGTCAGGGCAACGCAGAGGATTTTCGCGCCGCGCACGAACGATTCTCATCCTCGGCATAATCGCGCTGATAATTCTCATAGTCTCACTTCGAGGCATCGCCGGTTTTTACACAGATTATTTATGGTTTGACTCCCTTGGCTTTAGTTCAGTATGGAAAAGAGTTCTCCTAACAAAAGTTGCTCTAGCCGGCATCTTTATGGCGTTCACATTTCTTCTGTTATGGACCAACCTATATATCGCTGAAAGAATAGCTCCCAAAACCAGACCTGAAGGCCCTGAGGAAGCATTAGTAAATCGATATCACGAAACTATTGGATCCCGTTCAGCTCTCATACGCATAGCCATTTCAGCACTATTTGCTCTTTTCCTTGGAGTAGGAACAGCCGGGCGCTGGCAAGACTGGATCCTTTTCAGAAATCGGGAAGATTTCGGAATCAAAGATCCTCAATTCAATATCGACATTGGGTTCTACGTCTTCCAACTTCCATTCATACAATTCCTCATCAACTGGCTTTTTACAGCCTTTATCGTCGTCCTCATCATCACATCAATCGCCCACTACCTCAATGGCGGAATAAGAGTGAACACAGCTGGAAGACGAGTAACAGCCCCAGTAAAAGTCCACATTTCAGTACTCCTCGCCATACTCGCATTAATAAAGGCCGCTGACTACTGGTACCAGAGATACTCCTTAAACTTCTCCGGTAGAGGAATCGTTGACGGCGCCAGCTACACAGACGTCAGCGCCAAACTTCCTGCCATTAAGCTCCTCATATTAATCTCACTTGCTGCCGCAATTCTCCTCATCATCAACATATGGAGAAGAGGCTGGGTACTGCCAGTTGTCTCAGTTGGCTTATGGGCATTCGTAGCAATAGCAATCGGAAGCATATACCCAGCAATATTCCAACGATTCGTAGTAGAACCCTCAGAATCGTCCAGAGAATCCGAATACATAGAGAGAAACATAGAAGCAACTCGTCAAGCGTACGGTTTACAAGTTTCCGAAGGAGATGGAGGAGACATTGAAGAACGCACGTTCACTCCCAATGTTGAAGACGCACTCACCATCGACATTTTGGAACTCAATGCACCTACCCTAAACAACCTCCGGCTCCTTGATCCAGGAATCGTTCCGCCCACATACCAAGCTCTCGAAGTCGAACGCGAACAGTTTCGATTCTCAAACGACCTAGATGTAGACCGATATGAGGTAGACGGCGATATACGGACCGTTGTAATCGCTGCCCGAGAACTCAACCTCGATGGCGTTAATTCTGGATGGGAAAATCAACATGTGTCATTTACGCACGGATACGGCATTGCTCTAGCCCCTGCGAACACGGTCACTTCACAAGGTGAACCCGATTTCGTTATCGGCGGACTTCCCACAGAAGTCAATTCTGAACGGATAAACATTGAGTTAAACCAGCCAAGAATCTATGTCGGGGAAGAACTAGACGGTTATGCGATTGTCAACACAGACCGATGCGAAATCGACTTTGCATTAACCGGCACAGAAACAGTTGAAACCACAACGGAAACAACCGAAACTACATGCGCCGGTAGTGACGGATCTGGCGAAAATCTGCTATTCGAATATGACGGCGATGATGGAGTAAAGGCAGGTGGATTCTTTCGACGTATAGCGTTTGCTCTACGGTTCGGTGACTTAAATCCCATCTTCTCAGGACTCATAAACGGCGACTCCAAATTTCTCTACAACCGAGATGTATCAGATAGGGCCAAAGAACTAGCTCCGTTCCTAGAATATGACTCTGATTCCTATCCAGTAATCGTTGATGGACGCATAAAATTCATCCTTGATGCATACACCACTTCCAACCGATACCCATACTCACAATCTGCAGACGACAATTCCGTACCATCAAGCAGCGGTTTAACGAACAAATTCAACTATGTCAGGAACTCCGTCAAAGTAGTCATCGATGCCTACAACGGTGATGTCACGTTTTACGTAATTGATGAGGACGACCCAATAATCAAAGCCTACATGAAAGCGTTCCCGAACCTCTTCACACTGGCATTCCCATCGGAAGACACAGATGACGGGATGCCCGAAGCTATAGCAGAACACCTGAGGTATCCGGAAGACCTCTTCAAGGTTCAGACAAATATGTGGGGAAGATACCATCTAGATGACGCAAACGACTTCTACGAAGCAGCAGGAGCATGGGTAGTTTCTCTAGACCCAGGCGATGACCTAGATAACGCCCCAACGGCAATCATCACCGAATCCGGATTCGTTACTTTCGCATCAGGAAAAAGAATGGACCCCTACTACGTTCAGATGCAGCTTCCAGGAGAAACAGCCCAGGAATTCGTCTTGCTGCGTCCATTCGTCCCTCGTTCAAGCGACGATAGTCGCCAGCAACTAGAAGCATTTATGGTCGCCCAGACAGACGAACAAGGGCAAAGCCGAATTGTCGCCTACACGGTACCTGGACTAAAAGTTGACGGGCCAGTAATTGCAAATCGAAGTATGCTCGCAGATCCAGAAGTTGCCGAAACAACCACACTCCTTGGCCAAAGAGGTTCAGGCGTCAAGCTTGGAAACATGCTATTGGTTCCGCTTGATGGAGGAGACAACGAAGATGCGCTCCTCTACCTCAGGCCACTATATGTAGAAGCGAGCGGAAGCCAGCCGGCTGTTCAGCAGGTCATAGCAGCATATGGAGAAAGCGTTCGCATATGCTCAACCGTTGAACTCGTACTCGGTGCATTGCTACTTCCGGAAAACCAGGTCGGAGACAACTGCGAAAATGTAACGCCAGTATCACTCTCTGGGATCTCTTCGCCGCCAGCCTCACAGTCACAGGCCGAATCTCCTTCACAGCCTGAAACTCCTGACGAAGAGAGCGATGAAGATACTCCAAAAACCCAGCAACCTGAAGAAACCTCCACAACCGACCAGGTCCAACAGCTTCTCTCGCAAGCTCAACAAGCTTTCCTCGCCGCAAATGAAGCACTAGAAGAAGGTAACCTCGGTGAATACCAAGATCTCATTAACCAAGGTCAAAGTTACGTCGACCAAGCGAATGACCTACTCAGAGGTCAATAACTAGAAGATCGCTATTTCAATGCCTCAGGCCCATCTGTTGGAGGGCCGGCAAAAGCTTGCGCAATGGAGAACCATTCGACTGCCGCATCCCCAGACAAAGTCAACCCAGTGTCTTTCATATGCCTTCGTTGGGTCACCACAAGACAAAAATCTAAAGCCGACCCAGTAATAGTATTTCTATCTTCAGGCGAACCGAATTCCCAGGTTTCACCAGTCGGGCTCGTAAGAGATACGTAGATAGGCTCTTCATTAGGCGGCAAGCCGCGATTGATGTATGCCCACTTTCTCGTAATGAACCCCAATTGGGCAATATGTCGAAGCCGGTCGGTAGAGGCTCTTTCAATATTTAAAGTATCCAAAATATCTTGACCATGAGCCCACACTTCCATGAGACGAGCAGTAAGAAAAGATTTTGATCCCATTGAAGGCCCATACCAAATCACGCGGTCCTCATCACTTAACGTTTGGGCAGCCGAGGCTAAGTTCTTCCTTCCTTGCCTCCAGCTTGCAAGCAATTCCTGAGCGTCCATTTCCCTATAAGCGGCCAAACTGAAGTCCTCAGCCGAATTAGCATCTTGCGTTTCCAAAAGCTCGTGAAGAAGACTCGTGAATTTATCAGGATCAGTTATAGCAATAGCTGCACTTCCATCAAAGTATGTTAAATGACCGATTTGGTCAGCTACCGTCCATCTAGGACTTGGAGTGGGAAGACTCCATTGTTTATCCGACAAATTCGACACAATTGTGTCTAATGCCAGTTGCTCCTGCAGAAGGTCATCTCGTACCTGAGCTATATCCATTCCATGAGAGTATCAGCAAGACTTCAGCCGGAAGAACCTACGGAAGAAAGTATACCTATCGTCCCATTTTGATCGAATCTCTTGCTGGAATCGGAGATCTAAAAACTCGATGGTAATCTTTATTTAAGAGATTCCCCATGAGATGAAGTCTTCGAGAGGAAGCAAATGTCAGAAGCATCTGTAATACAAAGCAGGATTGATGTAACTTCTGATGATTACAAGCACAATCTCGCTGAAATGCAAGCTTTATGGGATGAAGTCGCGGAAGAAATGGCAAAAGTCCCAAGTATTGGCGGGCAAAGGTATGTAGACCGCCATAGAAGCCGCGGAAAAATGCTTGTCCGTGAAAGAGTCGAGGCACTCATTGATCCAAATACCGCCCTGTTAGAGCTTAGCCCGTTAGCTGGATGGGGAACTCAGGACCCTATAGGCGTTGGAACATTTAATGGCATCGGCGTCATCGAAGGAGTTGAATGCGGCATCGCAGGATCAGACATGACTGTCCGTGGAGGAGCAGGAAACCCAACAACATGGAATAAACAGAAAAGATTCTTCGAGATAGTTCGTGAAAATAGGCTTCCCTTGATCCTATTAAATGAATCTGCTGGAGCTGACTTACCGCGACAAGCAGATATCTTCGTCTACGGAGGAGAGCAATTCCGCGATATCACACAACTCTCGAAAATGGGCATCCCTTCCATTTGTGTCGCTTTCGGCCCCAATACTGCAGGCGGTGCCTACATCCCAGGTATGAGCGATTACACGGTATTTGTGAAAGAACGAGGAACCGCATACTTAGGTGGTCCTCCTCTTGTCAAAATGGCAATTAATGAAGACGTAGATGAAGAAACCCTAGGCGGAGCAGAAATGCACTCTCGGACAAGCGGACTGTCCGACTATCTCGCTATGGATGAAATGGATGGATTGCGAATAGCTCGCCAAATTGTCAGACATCTTGAGTGGAAAAAACTAGGCCCCGGGCCAACCGCTCCAGCCGACGACCCACTATATGACCCTTCCGAGCTACTCGGATGCGCAATGGCAAACGTCCGGATCCCCTTTGACATCAAGGAAATTCACGCACGTATCCTCGATGGAAGCAGATTCGAAGAATTCAAACCACTTTACGGAGAGAAACTTGTCTGCGGTTGGGGTTCAATTTGCGGGTTTCCCATCGGCATTCTAGGCAATAACGGCATCCTATTTTCCGAAGAGGCCAGTAAAGGAGCCCAATTCATTCAATTATGTAACAAACTCGACATCCCCCTGCTCTTCATGCATAACATCACAGGATTCATGGTCGGATCAAAAGCAGAACAGGGCGGAATTATCCGAAATGGTGCAAAACTAGTCAATGCCGTTTCTAACTCAACAGTTCCTCATCTTAATCTGATGGTCGGTGCTAGCTACGGCGCAGGAAATTACGGCATGGCAGGAAAATCGTATAACCCCCGTTTTGTATTCACGTGGCCGAACCACCGAATTGCTGTCATGGGACCCGAACCCCTTGCAGGAGTGATGGACATTATCGCCCGTAACGCCGCAGCAGGCCGCGGCCAAGACGTTGACGAAGCAGCGCTCGAAGAACGACGAGTAGCTCTTGAAGCCCAAATTGAATACGAATCTCTAGCGCTCTTTTCAACTGGAAGACTCTGGGATGACGGAATAATCCACCCCGCTGATACAAGAACAGTCTTGGGTCTCGCCCTATCAGCAATACATAGTAATGAAATTAAAGGTGCCACAGAGTATGGGGTTTGGAGGCACTAGAGATGAGCAACATCCAGCGCCTCCTTATCGCAAACCGCGGTGAAATAGCGGTTCGAATAGCCCAAACAGCGCACAGCCTAGGAATTGACACCGTGGGAATTTATTCGACTTCTGATCAAAACGCACTCCATGTCGACACCGTAGACGCAGCAATCTATCTCCCAGGAACCTCATTAGGTGAGACATACCTCAACAGCGAAAAGATCATCGAAATAGCCCAACAAAATCATTGTGACGCTATCCACCCCGGATATGGCTTCTTAGCTGAAAACGCACAATTCGCCCAAAGTGTTCGCGACGCAGACCTCATTTGGATCGGCCCCACACCTGAACAGATCGCTCTCCTCGGTGACAAAATGCTGGCAAAACAAGCAGCAATTGATGCCGGCGTTCCCACAGTGACTTCAACCGAAGTCCACCCAGGAAAAAAACCACCGAAATTTGATATGCCCGTCATCGTCAAAGCAGCAGCTGGAGGAGGAGGTCGAGGTATGCGTATCGTCGAGAAGCAGTCCGACCTAGTAGACTCAATCAACTCCGCATCCCGAGAAGCTGAATCAGCATTTGGCGATGGAAGAGTTTTTGTCGAACCTTACATAACACGAGGACGTCATATCGAAGTACAAATCATCGGTGATTCACATGGAAATGTCATCCATCTAGGAGAACGAGAATGCTCAATCCAGCGCCGGAACCAGAAAATCTTCGAGGAAGCCCCATCATGTGGAATTTCGCCTGAAGTCAGAAAACTAATTTGTGATGGAGCCGTGGCTCTTGCCAAACACGTCAAATACGAAAACGCCGGCACAGTCGAATTCCTTGTAAACGACAAAGAAGAAATTAATTTCCTAGAAGTCAATACCCGCCTCCAAGTAGAACATCCAGTTACCGAATCAGTAACCGGCCTTGACCTCGTCGAACTTCAAATCAGAGTCGCCTCAGGAGAACAACTACCAGTAGACCAAGAAGAAGTTACTTTCAACGGACACGCAATTGAAGTACGCCTCGTAGCCGAAAACCCAACCCAAAACTGGATGCCATCAATAGGGACGATAGAACGGTTCCAAGTCGGAGACGGAGTCAGAGTCGACAGCGGTGTCCGCGAAGGGTCACAAGTCACAACAGACTATGACTCACTCATCGCAAAAATCATTTCCTATGGATCAGACAGACAACAAGCAATACAAAAGCTCGCACGAGCACTCAGGTCAACCCAAATAAACGGGATAGAAACAAACCTCTCAATGATCTTGTCAGTATTAGCCGAACACGACTACCAACAAGCAAACACCCCAATCAGTTACCTCCAAGACCACCCCGAAGTACTTGAAAAACAAGAGCTAAACTCCAATGACCATAACGCCCTCCTTCTCGGTGCCGTCTTCGCATTAGAATTCCAAGAACGAAACAATGGCATGATTACAGGGTTCACTCCTTCCGGGTGGAGGAATCTTCGAACACAAGGTCAAAGACAAACGTGGGAAAGCCAATACGGCGAAGATCAAATCGAATACACAATACACAAAGATAACGTTTCTGTTCTCCTAGGCCCGTGGCCAGAACCACAAGAAGACGGGACCCTCCCCGAAGATAACAGGATACAACTTAACGTACGACTACTGAGTCAATCAACTGACCAGCAGATAATAGAAATAGACAACCGCCGCCAAGTAATCAAAACCTCGACAGACAATTTCACAGTACATACCCAGAGCAGATTCGGAACAGCCGCATGGACACGACAACCAAAATTCATCCACCGCGAATCCGAGCAGTTTGGATCAGGCCCAACAAGTCCACTCCCAGGAACCGTCATAGCCGTCAACGTAACTGAAGGGCAGACAGTAAACGAGGGAGAAGTCCTCGTTGTCGTAGAGGCAATGAAAATGGAACACAAAATAGTGGCCACAGCAACAGCAACTGTCACAAGCATTCATTTCCAACCAGGTGACAGTGTGGACACCGGCGATCTCCTAGTTTCACTCGAACAGGGTGAATGATCGTGACAACTAGCCCGATCAGAATCGCCAACTGTTCAGGATTTTTCGGAGATAGACCATCTGCAGCACAAGAAATGGTCGAACAAGGCCCAATCGATGTCCTCACAGGCGATTGGCTCGCAGAACTAACAATGCTCATCCTCAGCAGGATCCGAAACAAAAGCCCCGGAGGCGGCTACGCACGCACCTTTGTCACCCAAATGGAACAAGTAATGGGAACCTGCTTAGACAAAGGCATCAAAGTAGTTAGCAACGCAGGAGGACTCAACCCACGCGGCTGCGCAGAAGCCGTTAACGACATCGCTGAGAAACTCGGACTGAATCCCTCAATCGCTTACGTAGACGGAGATGACCTCATGGAAAGAATCCATGAACTCCATTCATCTGAAAAACTATTTCCATTCTTACCAAATACGCCGCTCGGTGATTTAGATTCATACCTTACCGCCAACGCATACCTTGGATGCTGGGGAATAGTGGAAGCCCTGAACCAAAAAGCAGACATCATCATCACTGGGAGAGTAACCGATGCCGCTGTTGTCTGCGGACCCGCCGCATGGCACCACGACTGGCAGCGAGACGATTTTGATCAACTAGCCGGAGCCGTAGTCGCAGGCCACATCATAGAATGCGGAGCTCAAGCTACTGGCGGCAACTATTCTTTCTTCTCTGAAATAGAAGAAAGAAATGACATAGGAGGAAAAGCAAGGTTCGGATTTCCATGGGCAGACATCGCAGAAGACGGATCATCAACCATCGGCAAACATGATGGAACAGGAGGCCTCGTCAACACAGAAACAGTCACAAGCCAGATCCTTTACGAAATAGGAGGACCCGAATATCTCGGCCCTGATGTAACCGCCCGTTTCGACACAATCGTAATTGAAAATACTGCCCCCAACCGCGTCACAGTTTCCGGCGTAAAAGGACAAGCACCGCCCTCCACCCTCAAAGTAGCCATGAATGAACTCGGAGGATACAGAAACTCCTTTTCTGTGGCCCTCACAGGACTAGAGATAGAAGAAAAAGCAGCCTTCGCCCAAGCTACATTCTGGGACTCCTGCCCCCACAACCCCGAAGATTTCCAAAGCATTCGCAGTGAAGTCATTCGAACAGACAAAGAAGACGCCGACCAGCAAGAAAAAGCAACAGCGATCTGGAAAGTAACAGTCAAAGACAAAGATGAACGAAAAGTAGGAAGAGTATTCACCGACGCGATGATTCACACAGTGCTTGCCAGCATTCCAGGCATGTACAGCCTCAGCAGCGGCCCAACAGCAGCAACACCGTTCGGAATCTATCGCCCCGCTACAGTTCCAGCCGAACTCGTACCTCAATACGTCCACATCCTCGGTGGAAAAACAACCATGGTAGAGTCCTCCAACCCGCAGGGCCCTCCACTTGAAATCAAAAACGACGACCCACTCCCAACACCAGTTGGACCGTCCAGCACAACAACCATCGGAACTGTATGCGGAACACGTTCCGGAGATAAAGGAGGAGACGCCAATCTCGGAGTGTACGCACGAAATGACAAAGCATGGGCCTGGCTAGATAACACTTTGACAACCGAACGGCTCAAAGAGCTATTACCAGAAACCCAAAATCTAACCATCGAACGATACCGGTACCCCAAAATACGATCACTAAACTTCCTAATTCGAGGACTCCTACAAGAAGGCGTTGCCGCATCCACACGACAAGATTCACAAGCCAAAGCACTCGGAGAATGGCTCCGGAGTCGACAAATAGATATCCCAATTAACGTAAGTAAAGAAACGAAAGGCTAACGAGTGAAAAACGACGTAACCGAGATGTTCGAAATCGATTTACCAATTTTTGCATTCAGCCACTGCAGAGATGTAGTCGCAGCAGTCTCAAAAGCAGGAGGATTTGGAGTCCTCGGAGCTGTCGGCCACACTCCAAAAGGTCTAGAAACAGATCTTCAATGGATTGAAAACGAAATCGGTCAAAAACCTTACGGTGTTGACCTTATCGTCCCGGCAAAATACGCCGGATCAGACGACGGAGGACTCACTGTTAAAGAAATCGTCGAAATGATTCCCCAGGAACATATCGAATATGTCAACCAAATTCTTGAAAGTTACGATGTCCCACCTCTAGCAGATAACCCAAAGGGACAATTTGACATACTGAATGAAAAAGCAGCTCCCATGTCAGCTTCAACCGCCGCCCCCCAATTAGAAATAGCACTAGCATACGAACCTTCACTTATCGTCAATGCACTCGGCCCACCACCACAATTTATGATCGAAAAAACAAAAGAAATAGGAAAAAAGGTAGGGGCTTTAGCTGGAAAGGCCCAACACGCACAACGACACGTAAATGCTGGTGTTGACATCATCATCGCCCAAGGATACGAAGCCGGTGGCCATACAGGAGAAATCGGCTCTATGGTCCTTATCCCAGAAATAGTCGATGCAGTTGGTGATGTCCCAGTCCTAGGAGCTGGAGGAATCGGAGGAGGACGCCAAATGGCAGCCGCCATGGCGTTAGGGGCCCAAGGAGTTTGGTGCGGCTCTGTTTGGCTTACCACCGAAGAAGCTGAGACTCACCCAGTAGTAAAAGAAAAAATGTTATCAGCCACATCGTCGGACACAATCAGGTCAAGATCAAGAACAGGTAAACCTGCTCGGCAACTTAAATCATCATGGACAGACGAATGGGAGAATCCCGAAACACCAATGCCACTTGGAATGCCGCTACAACCCATCCTCATAAACGAAGCAATAGCCCGAATAGACCGCGCCGCCCACAGACAAGGTTCAGGAGCTGAAAAGCTAGCAAACTACTTTGTCGGCCAGATCGTAGGAACAATGAACAAAACAAAACCAACCTCACAAGTCGTCTATGAAATGGTAGAAGAATTCATCAAAGCTACAGAATCGATAGCTTTACAACTAGAAGAATAACCAGTAAAAATTGTATAGAATTAAGTCACACAACAACTGTTGAAAGGACAACATGAGCTATTCACCAGCCACATACACTCCCGTCGCCCATCTTCAAGAATCAGACAGAGTGGCATTCATGGTAAAGGTATACCAGCACCTTGGTCTAGCGATAGGCGCATTCATGGCATTCGAATATCTTTTTTTCGCCAGTGGCCTTGCAAAAGCCCTATGGGAAATGCTTGCAGGAAATGGTGGAGCTTGGCTCCTTTTCCTTGGATTATTCATGGTAGGAACCTGGATCTCAACCCAAGCCAGTTACGACCTTAACAACGTCGGCCGACAGTACGGGGGCCTATTCGCCATATCAGCTGTCGAAGCACTAATCTTTGCCCCCTTCCTATATTACGTATTCAATGTTCGACAAGCCGCCGGAGATGTATGGGTCGCCGCCATCATCACTGCAATGGGATTCGCTGGCCTCTCTCTAGTCGGATGGGTAACTCGCACCGACCTCTCATTCCTGCGGCCAATCCTCATATGGGGGGGAGTAGCAGCTATGGTCCTCATTGTCTCTGCTCTCCTATTCGGAATGAACATTGGAACATGGTTTTCAGTAGCAATGGTTGCCCTCATGGGCGCTTCCATTCTCTATAACACCCAGAAGATTCTTCACTCATACCCCGAACAAGCTTATGTCGGAGCAGCAGTAACCCTATTCGGCTCGCTGATGACAATGTTCTGGTACATTCTCCAAATCGTGATGGATAGATAAACCGCCAAATTTACAAGCGGCCTCTCCAACCATTAGCAATATGCTCCAACCACCAGCTTGGGGCCTGATCTAAAAGATTCCCTAAGTGGGAATAGTCATGCCAACGGCAAATCAAACCAGAATCGTTGATCTCCATCACTGAAGCAAATGGATGATCAATAGTTTCTCCAGTATGGAATTTCCACTGCTCAACGTGTTCAGTAACTACAAAACTTCCTTCGCTGATTATGTTCTTAGGGAAATGAAAATAACCTGACAGGGGTTCAATCCCTAACCGCAGGCGCAAGATAATCTCCTCAGGACCAGTCGCACCTACCGCGTCCAATCCAACATCTGTGTAATGGGCATCTTCAGAAAAAAACGTTGCCATCTGTTCCCAATTCCTAGCAAAATGCTCATCCCAATAACGCTCAACCAACTCTTTCGCATTCATCATGAACCTCCAGTGTTCATAAAGCATTAGAGCGCATCAACAACAGTTGGCGCAAATAAGCTTTCTCGCATATTGTGCAACAATGAAGCTTGGCTCAGCAGTGATGGTTGATTTCGGTTTGGGTGAATACATAACCCAATACCCATCGAAACGTTACCCCATTTACACCAGAGGGAACGCCGGAGAAGTATGGCCAGAAGTGGCTTACCCATTAACTATCACCCTTACCAGAGTGGTCGGTGAACAAGCAGCAGCAAAAGCGGCGATCAAAGCCGGAGTAATTTCCCCAAAAGATATTTTGGAAGGACCCTCATGTTTCGGTGGAGTTTTCGCCGGCTATATGTACTTAAACCTTTCATTCGGAAGAATGATCGCGGTACGCACACCAGGAACAACTATAGAAAAAAGTGATGCAACATATTACGGATCAGAACAACAGGCACCTGAATATATCCCCCACAGAGATGACAAAAGCCTTACAGCAAGCTTAAAGCTCATCCGATATGGCTGGAGAATGCTAAACACCACCGAAATACCATCGTTAGCTTCAGATCGCAATCTGGTCACTGAATGGCAAAAACGACTTCCAGAACTCCTTCAATCAGACAATCAAACACTGGTAACTGCTCTTCGAGAAATAATGGAGCCAGCTATGAACCTATTTACTAATCATCTAGAAATCACAGGCCAAGCTGGAGGAGCAGTCCAGCTCCTTTCAACAATTTGCGAAGAGCGCCTTGATGACAGGTCACTTGCATTAACGCTACTCGGAAGCCTAGGTGATGTAGACAGTGCTGCACCCTCATTCGCTCTATGGGAACTCGGACGAAAGGTAGCACATGACGCCAAACTTACCGATCTATTTAATCAAGGTATTCCAGACCTCGAAGAACGCTTACGCAACTCGTATCACACCAGTGACTTCGTCAAAGAATTTGACACTTTCCTTTCAGAATTTGGCAGCAGAGGACCGAACGAGTGGGAAACTGCATGCGACACATGGGGAACCAATCCAGGTTCAGTTCTGATTCTCATAGATAGAATGCGCGAAGCTGACCCTACAAAATCACCTCAACTCAGAACAGAAATCCTCGCAAAAAAAAGAGATCAAGCTCTATCAATCGCACGAACTGAATTAAAAGGATTGGGATTGCGGCTATTCAATAAAACATTCAACGCAGCTACTCTCTTCTCTAAAGCAAGAGAACGATCTAAAACAACAATTATTGATCTGATCCATGTCGCTCGACTGCTATCTCGGGAACTTGCTCACCGAACCGCTGAGCATAGAGAAAATAGTGAACTCATCGACTTATGGTTCATCCTCGAAACTGAATTAGATGACTTCATAGAGAATCCATCTTCTTTCGATGAAAAGATCAGCGATAGGAAACATGTTAGAGAAGAACTCTCAAAACGCACCCCACCATTTATTTTTGAAGAAAATTTGCCAGACCCTTCACTGTGGCCGTTACGAAAAGAAGTAAATCCAAAAGAGTTCTCAGCTTTAACGGTCGGAGATACGCTTCAAGGTTTTGGTGGGTGTCCAGGTGTTGCAGAGGGAATTGCAAGGATTGTCACCGACCCTTCTAACCCAGGATCTTTAGGAACAGGAGATATCTTGATTGCTCCGCTAACGGATCCTTCATGGACACCCCTGTTTGTTCCAGCCGAAGCAGTTGTCGTGGATGTTGGTGGACAGATGAGTCACGCAGTGATTGTTTCTCGAGAATTAGGTATGCCTTGTGTCGTAGCAGTAACTAATGCCACCCAGTTAATTAGAGATGGTTCTCGTATACGTGTTGATGGGTCTTCAGGGGTGGTAACAATTCTAGATACTCCAAGCGAATAAATTTATACGGATCTCTTCACAAAGTTGCAGCTACGAGTTTCCGTCGGCATAATTAAATTT
>PBIQ01000020.1 GCA_002720485.1 Acidimicrobiaceae bacterium | reverse complement strand
GAATCATGACTAATCCAAATGAAATATTCGAAACGTTTCTGAATTCTTTGGAATCGTGCGACATTGACCGGATTCTTCAAAGTTTTACTGAAAAATCAAGTTGGCAGAACGTTCCCCACGTACCCGCTGTTGGCCTTTCCGAAATTCGGGCAGCATTCGAATCCATTGTGCAGCGTAGCTCGAGAATTCAATGGGATGTTGTTTCTTCCGCTTTTGAAGGCAGCAGAGGCTGGGTTGAGAGAGTCGATCGATTTTGGATTGATGGGATTGAATATGCGGTGAGATGTAATGGAGTCTTCGACTTTGATGTAGAAAGTTCTTCAATACTCTCCGTCCGTGATTATGTTGACTTGGGAGAGTGGCGGTCTCGGTTAGCAGATGCAAAGCTCTGAATACTTCAGTTACCTATTCGTAGGCTTTCCCCCAAGTAAGAATTTCTGCCGCCCAGTTCCCCACCTTCCAACCTGGAATACTTCCGTGCTCTGGCCACGGTCCACTCAGATCAACGCGTGAGCCTCGAGAGATCACTTCGGTAAGACGAGACTTGTCATTCAACATTGTTATATCTGAAGTTACGTCACCATCTATGATTATCACGTCAGCGAGTTTTCCCTCTTCCAGCGTCCCGAGATGATCTTCCATTCGCATGGTCCACGCACCATTTTTCGTTGCAGTTGTAATTGCTTCAACCTCACTAAGGCCAAGTACCTCGACAAAGATCTCCAATTCTCTAGCATGCCAGTGCCCATATGGAGTGAGAGCGAAACCACTTTCCGAACCGGACACAAGTCGAATTCCTGCATCGTATGCTTTTCGGATCATTTTTGCAGTTTGCTCGATCTCGCCACGGAAAATATCTTCCATTCCCGGACTAGCACCGACCTTTGAACCGAAATCAGCCAAGTTCGCTAGGAACGTAAAAGTCGGGCATATAGCTACATCGTTTTCGACGACTGCCTCCAAACCTTCATCATCCATAAATGAAGCATGTAGAATTAGAGAAACCCCTTCTTCGGCACATATCTTGACGCTCTCTGGGTTTCGGCAATGTGCCATGACCGGAACTCCTAGATCCTTTGCAGCGTTACAGGCAGCTCGGACCTCTTCCCTACTCCAAACCATGAGCTCGCCTGGGCGCCCTGAAAGTGACCCTGTTGCATGGAGTTTGATCCAATCCGCTCCATATTTTATGTGGCGTCGAGTCCACATGATCACTTCATCAACAGAGTTTACAATTTGCGCATATCCGACTGTTCCCTTATCTGGAATTAGATGTCCCGCAGTTCCTCCAACCGCAGTCAAGAGCGCTTGAACACCTGTCTTCATTCTGGGCCCTTGAATAACCCCAGCCTCTATAGCGTTCCTAATCGCCGGACCAATGCCATGCGCAGTGTCGGGATCAACAAAACCCGTAACTCCGGATCGTAGAATTTTTACGAGATTCTGTGTTGTCACTAGAGCCGACATGACAGAGTCGCGATGAAAGAATAGTTCATCGTTTGACTGGACATCATCAAACGTGCTGTGAAGGTGAGAATCAATTAATCCAGGCATAACTGTTTTGCCGGTTGCATCAATCACAACTGCGTCTGGGGAAACTTTGAAGTTATCTTTATTTCCTATACCTGCAATTTCTCCGTCACGAACCCAAAGAGATGTTTCTGAGACTGGTGCTGTCCCATTGCCATCTACTAGCATTCCATTCGTAATAAGTATTTCTTCAGGCATAATATAAGGTTAGATCATAGACTACGGTAAGACTACAAATGGAGGAACGAATGTTTCGGCATTGTGTAATGCTTAGATTCAAAGATGGCGCAACGGAAGATCAGAAAAACCGCGCTTATGAAGGAATCCGGAGTTTGCCTGACTATATCGATGAAATCATTTCGTATTCTGTCGGGTTCAATGCAGGTTCACGTAGTGACAACTATGATTTAGTCGTAGTGGGAGATTTTTCTTCTGATTCTGATTATGAAACCTATGCAGATCACCCAAAGCATCAGGAAGTTATTGCAGAATTAATCGCACCAATAATAGACAGTCGAACAGCCGTTCAATACTTTGTGGAGGAACAGTAATGGGTTACCGAATGAGTCTGGATAGTGACGAGTGCATGAGTACAGGTAGGTGCGTTGCTGATTATCCTTCAGTTTTTGACTTTGATGAAGATGAGCTAGCGTTTATCAAAGAGGAAATTGAGCTTAGCGAAGAGGACTGTATCCGAGCAGCTAGAAACTGCCCAAGCCGAGCTATATCTGTCTTCGATAAAGATGGAAACGAAATCCCTACCTGACTCTGTAATTAAATCCCTACAACCAACTACTTGGAGGCTCTATGAGTAAATCAATTATCGTAACCGGCGCAGGAGGAGGCATCGGCGAATCAATAGCAAGGAAAGCTAGTTCTACTGGCTACAAAGTAGGCGTTTTAGACGTGAACAAGGATGCGGCTGAACATGTCGCTAATTCGTTACCCAATGCTATTGCACTCCATGCATCTACATCCGATCCAGATCAGGTTCAGCAGGCGCTAGATAAATTTGAGGAAGTCCCTAATGCCTTAGTGAACAACGCCGGAATTGTTCGATTCGGCCCACTAATTGATCTTTCGGTTGAAGATTGGAAATCTGTACTCGAAGTAAATCTAACCGGAGCGTTTATCTGTTCGCAGGCAGTAGCTAATTTGATGAAGAATAACGGAGGTGGTGCGATAGTGAATATGACTTCTATCGGTGGGATACAACCAAATGTCAACGGAGGGTCGTACGGATCCGGCAAAGCAGCTCTCCACCTGCTAACCAGACAAATGTCAGTTGAGTGGGGCGGCTTTGGAATTAGAGTTAACTCTGTCGCTCCAGGTTTTATTGATGGTGGAATGTCCGCACCTATATTTGAGGATACTGAAATCCGAACTACTAGAGAGGAACGTGTTCCTTCAAGACGACTTGGCACCGTTGAAGATGTGGCACATGCTGTATTGTTTCTATGCTCAGATGAAGGTTCCTATATCAATGGAAATCAGATAGTGGTCGATGGCTCTGTTACGAATTCTCTTATGGCAAGTTTCCCACGGCCGAAATCTGTGGATTCTGTAGGCGCCGAGGAGTCCTAGTAGCTAGTTTGACTTTTGGATACCTGTGAGTGGCGCAGTGAATCTTGACCTGTAAAGCACTGCGGCGACTCCCACCATCGAAGCTACTATTGCATACATGCCACGGTAGCCAATGACGTCAGCTAACGCTCCGAATCCGAACGCTGCAAAACTGTTTGCTAAATCCCCAAAAACGATAACTGTCGCTACGACTCGTGACCGCTGATCTGGTGATGCACTGTCAGCTGCGATGACCACCATAAGTGGAACGTTAAATGAGAGACCGATCGCCATAATGATGCCCCCGACATACAAGGATGGATGGTTATTAAAGATAACAAGAATAAGTAGTCCGACGATAACGATGGCATGTGAGCATGTTCCTAAAGTTTTTCGATCTGCCGTATCAATCAATTTGCCCCCATACAGTCGAGTGAGAACGGATGTCACTGCGTAACTCAACAGAATCCAGCGCACCGTGGACACACCCATTGATTCAGCAAATGGAGTGATGAAGGCGTTAAACGATAGAAAGGCAGCAAATAGAAGGAACGAGACAACTCCCGCTCGAACAGCAATGGGATGGATAAGGCTTCGCATGCCTTCAAAATGAGCTTTGACACCGGAAGGTTTTGTTTCTGGGAGAAGAAGGCCCAGAATTAAACAAACGAAAGCGAATAGAGCTGCTACAGCGAATGCCATCGTGAACCCTTCCCGTTGAAGTGTTATTTCTCCAACTACAGGCCCGACAGCAAATCCGGCAACTACTGAAACGTTGAAAAGTGAGAAGATTTCTCCGCTTCGACTGGATGGTGGAAGCTCTGTCGCTGTTGTAGCTTGCCCAACATACATCGCTGAGCTCCCCAGACCTAGTACAAAGCGAACGAGTAACAGCATTCCTAGACTTGATCTGGCTGCAGGAACGTGGAGAAGTTGTGTAACAATGATTGTTATAGCGCCTACGACTATCAGGTGCTTTCTTCCATACTTATCGGCAAGAAAGCCAACGAGAGGTCTCATCGCTAACATCCCTAGACCCATTAGGCCAAAAGCGAGCCCTATCTCGAATTCCCCACCGTTTAATTCTTGCTTAACCAGACGAGGCAGAACAGGAAAGGAAATCCCTGCAACAACAAAATAGGACATACCTGCTGACAGCAGAAGAACCACATCCCGCGTAAGTAGTCCGTTCATATTCAGAAGTCGAGCCATTTTTAGGTATTTGGTGCGAGTGCTTCTAATGCTTCCCAATGCGGGGTACCAAATTCTCCATGGACTGCTAGGGGCTGGATGCAAACATGTGAGGCGCCAGCATCTTCATGTTCATTAAATCGTTCACTTATTTGATCGAGCGTTCCCCAGGCAACTAGTGCATCAATGAAGCGTTCGTCTGTTTGATCTATTTCTTCGTCGGTGAATCCAAGACGCTTCCAGTTATTTCGGTAATTCGGAAGGTGTACATAGCGGGCAAGCTCTACACGTGCTGTTTGATGCGCCACTTCCTTATCTGTCGTAAATGCTACTTTTTGTTCAACGCAGAGCATCTTGTCTCCCCCTAGAATCCCTCGTGCCAATGCCGTATGTTCTGGGGTGGTCCAATACGGGTGAGCCCCATCGGCTAATTCTCCAGAAAGCTCAAGCATTTTGGGTCCGAGCGCAGCGAGAATACATAGGGGATCTTCTGAAGGCGGAACTGACGTATATGGAGAGTTTTTCATTTCTGTGAGATATTTCCTCATACTTGCTAACGGTTTTGAATAATCTAGTTGTCGTAGGCCTTCAACCAGAGGCGCATGCGATACTCCAAGTCCCAAGACGAATCTATTATCAGCCATCTCTGCGAGTGTCGTAGCAGCTTGCTTTGTTACTCCAGGATGGCGGTGATGAATATTGGCAATTCCGGTAGCGAAGACCAAACGCTCAGTGTTAGAGAGCAGCATGGATATGTGGCTAAAAGGATCTCTTCCTGTTGTTTCAGGAAGCCACAACGCTGAGTAGTTTAAACTTTCCACCCTTTTAGCAAAGGCAATTGCATCCGCTGAGGCCATCGTTTCTGTAAAAAACCAGACTCCCCTAGTTTGTAATTTTCTATTGAGATCCATACATTTACTTTACTGGATGAATGAGCTACAAGTCAGAGGCTAGCGAGCGGTTCCTGTCGTCAGTTGAGGTGATCGACAAGTAAAAGATTACGAATGGAGCTGTACACCCAAAAGTTCGAATATCTCTTCTTTCTTAATCTCAAACGTCTCGTCGTCGATTTCACCATTGGCATGCGATGCGCTTAGTTGAGCGAAACGCTCATAAAGTTCAGCTTCACTAGGACCCTCGTCGCCTATTTCATTTTCTGAATTTCTTCGTTCAGCACGCTCAGCTCGTTTCGCTGCCTGGCGATCTTTCTTTGTGCGTTCTCTTTGACGCTTATCCCAGCTTTCTCGTCCTTTGCTAGCCATAGCTACACAACCCGAACATCCAACGCTTCATCACCTTTACGGCCTTCACCTATTTCGAATTCAACTTCCTGACCTTCTTCGAGGTTTTTAAATCCGTCCCCCGAAATATTCGAGTAGTGAACAAAAACATCGTCCCCTTCTTCTTGAGCTATGAATCCATAGCCTTTTTGTGTATTAAAGAACTTGACCGTTCCCCTTGCCATGATGAAACTTCCTTATCTAAAACACGGCCGGATGGCCGTCCAATTACTCTAGGCCATGGAGAGTCTTAATCGTGTTTAATAAGAAAATTTCTGTTACTTGCAAGCTGATCAGAGTATGAGCGCTTCTCGAATAGGTTCAGCGAACTCTGGTCGCGAGATAACCAAACCTCGGATTACCGGCCTTTTCTTATTGAATTGCAATTCACTTCCATCTAATTGGAACGCCACCAAGCCCACATCTCTCGCCACCGCTACGGGAGCACATGCATCCCATTCGTATAGTCCGCTTCCATGAATATACACATCTGCATCACCGCTTACCACTAGCGATGTTTTGACTCCTGCAGATCCACAACATGTTAAATCGGCTCCAATGATTTGTGCGATAGAAGAAGCCTGATACGTGTTCCAGCGGTTGGATACGATGAGGGGCTCTACATTTTTCCGTGGAGCGATGTCTGTGTTGGATCCAGTTACGTGGTATCGGCCAAGCGAAGGGCAGGCTACTGCGCCGGCTTTGATCTTCCCTGACTCAATTAATCCAATATGGACTGCCCATTCGGCGCTCTCCGGATAGGGGTAATCCTGAGATCCGTCCAAAGGGTCAATGATCCATACTCGATCGGCTTCTACTCGGGAGATATTATCAACACCTTCCTCTGAGAGAACATGGTCGTGTGGCCTGTGCTTCTGGAGTTGATCGCTTAGTAGCTTGTGCGAAATAAGATCACCTTGTTCGCGCAAATACCATGGATTACTGCTCCGAGGATTTTCCTCAGTTCGAAGTTTTAGAAGCTCATCTCCGGCGCACTGAGCTAAATATCCTGCCAATTCATGATCGTTCATCGGGTCACATAATAATGTTAGGACAGGAAGGTGGCTATTCGATCTTTAGGACGTCCGATAATCGCTTTCTTTCCTTTTACGACTACCGGCCTTTGAAGAAGTTGTTTGTGCTTGACCAGTATTTGAACGACATTTTCAAGGTTATTGACGTAGTCATCTGGGTTTAACTCAAGTTTTTTGAACATTGAGTCTTTGCGGACGAGATCCTCAACCGGGTCCTCCAGGCCACCGGCAATAGAACGAAGTGTTTTTTCGTCAGGTGGCTCTTTGATGTATAGCACAACATCGTGCTCTATTCCCATTTCCTCAGCGACCGCTAAGGCATTACGTGAAGACCCTCAATGGGGGTTGTGGTAGATAGTTACCTTTGCCATAATTGACTTCCTTAAATATTGTCGATCAAATTTACTGTACTACTAGTATTCAGACTCTCTATCCATACAATCACTCGAATGATTACTGTGCCAAATCTCGACAATCCCCCACAGTTTGTCGACCTCTTTAGATAAGTCTTCTATTGTCCCGTTATTGGCTATGAGATAATCAGCTACGTTCTTTCGTTCATTGTCAGTGGCTTGGGCGGCAATGCGTTCTTCGGCCTCTTTTTTTGATAACCCCCGCCCGCTGAGCCGCTCTAGTCTTAGCCGAAGCTCCGATTCAATAACTACGACTTTGTGGTACATCGGTGAGTTCCCTACATAAGCCAATTTTTTTTCAACTAGTATCGCCATGTCCAAGATGATGACTGGTGCTCTTTGTTCCCCAATCCTTATTTCTAGGGCCTGATTGATAGCTGGATGACTTATCGCTTCGAGAGCAGCAAGATGTTCTTCACTTGAAAAGACTATCTTGGCAAGGGCGCTTCGGTTTATTCCCCCATCGGCATCGATGATAGATGGTCCGAAGTGGTCTATGACCTTTGTCCTGGAAACATTGTCTTCGTAGAGTACATTTCGGCCTATCTGATCTACGTCAATGACATCAGCACCATGTTGTTTCAGAATACTCGCCGCTGTGGACTTTCCCGTTCCTATCCCGCCAGTTAATCCAATAACCAGCGACTTCATTTTGTTGAGAACCCAATGTGGAGTTCTCGAAGTGCTCTAAGGCAGAAATTTGGGTGATGGCGAAAATCATTCTTTCCGTCTATAAACCACATTTGGTCAATTCGGTTGACAAGAGTTTTGAAGCTGAAAAAAAGTTCTCGGCGGGCTAATGGAGCTCCCATGCAGTAGTGGGTTCCGAATCCGAAAGCTAAATGCTGCCTTGCGTTTGACCTTTGGAGATCTAATTTTCGTGGTTCCTCAAAGATGGTTTCATCTAAGTTCGCAGAGGCATAGCGAATGTTAATGGTTGACCCTTTAGGAATTTCTACGCCATGAAGCGTGACGTCGCACGCGGCTTCACGAAACAAGCCCTGTACCGGACCTTCAAGTCGGAGAACTTCTTCAACGAGAACAGGAAGGTATTTATCTGGCTCTGATTTAAGGATATCCCATTGGTCTTGCTGGTTTATTAGGAGCATAACTCCTGCAGCAATGGCGTTGGTGCTTGTTTCTGAACCACCGACGAATGTATCTGCCATCATTTCAGCATGTAGTTCTTCGTCAGTTAGGGTTCTTCCCCATTCTGGGATTTCTGTATTCACGAGATCACTGAGGAGCGTATCATCAGGGTGCTCCCGAAGCCGTTCAAAAATAGGTTGAAAATAGTGTTGTGCTTCGATTTCCATCTCTGTTGACCAGATTGCTTCCTCGTCTGTCTGCATCATCCCCAATCGTTGAACCCATGCATCTGTCCACGCTTTGATCTGCCAGATATCTTTTTCTGGGACGCCCATTTGATGTCCGATAACGATCAGTGGAAGTGGGATCGCAAATTCTTTGACCCAGTCACATTCTCCTTTGGGAAGGAATTCATCAAAAAGTCGTCTTGCAAGGTTTTCTACGAAAGGATCTAATTGTTTGATTTTTTGAGGTCGGAAAGCGTGCGCAAATAGGGCTTTCATCTCTTTGTGTTCTGGGTCATCTCGTCCAGCAAGTGTTGGTGCTGGCACCCAACCTTTCTCCTCATAGAGCTTATGAATGACTTCAGATCGCGTGTTTGTTCTAGCACGAAACTTCCGTTCATTCCTGAAGCGTTCTGTATCTACGAGGACTTCTTTAATGTCGTCATATCTAGTAATAACGAAAATACCAGAGATTGGGTCTTTCCAAACTGGTGCCTCTTCTCGAAGTACTTTATATGCGCTGTAAGGACACTCTGAAATTTCTGAATCGAAAAAGTCTACTTCGGAAAGGGGAAGTTCCTGTTGTGAGTCCATTTATGCCCCTCCATTTATGATCGATTTTACTTTAGGCGAGTTCTCCAGCGTTCTATACGTTTGGGCTCCGGTTTGCATGGCAAATCCTGCAGCAGCAGATTCCCAGTCGTCATCTATTCGTATCCCGGAACTATCGGCTGTGATATTTAAACTCCTGAACACTGAGGAAATGACAGCAGCATCAATCATGCCTTCCTCCCCAACGGCCTCGACAAGATCTGCCCTAGTAGAAGGTAGCGTGCTGTCCAAGCGATGTACGGAGTCAGTGAAGTTCAACAGTTCTTGAGCAGATGGAATCCCGTCTGAGGAAGAGACGGTTCCTTGGACAGAATTTAGATCAATGTCAACTTCTACTGCTGAGCTGCTTAAACTAAGCAACATGCTATGTGCGCTTGTTCAATAAAAGCACTCATTTAAGGCTGAAGTTCGTGCTGCGACAAGCTCGACCTGGGGACGACTTAGGCTTCTATGTGTCCAGACCATGTCGTTGAATGAATCACCAGAGTACATGGCACGTACCAGAAGCATCCGGCGTGCATTATCAGCTAAAGACAAACTAAGAGCTACGGCCACATGCGGAAGTCCTTCAGTCGGAAGAGTAGGCAAGAATCCGATCCCAGTCACTAATCCACTTGGGCGTTCAGTAGTTATGGCGCCTTCTAGAGGAACTGGTAATTCTTCTCTTTCTAAACCTAGAGCATCATGAAGGTGGTCAATTGGGACAATTTGAGAAATGACAGCCGCTAACTCTGCATATTTATTTTCTCCCATTCTCTGAATTATGTGTTCGTATGTTTCTATGCTTATAGAAGAGGGACTAACGGCTACTCGTTCAACGACAGCGGCTTCGAATATTGTTAATTCGCCATTGGCTTCATGAGATAGCGTTTCTAACGGTGGCGGCCTGTCCCAGAGTGGCCGGGGTGCGGATTTACGTACGTGCTCAGCAATTGCTATGCGTTGTGGCCCTGTCCACCATGCTCCTGGGCGGCCAAGATGATCCCAAACTATGCGAAAAGAGTCGACGATATCTTGATTTACATAGTCAGATAAGGCACTAAACTCCATGAGCCACTCTCAACTAGGCCGAGGTTCTTTAGGAAGACCTAGGACCATTTCCCCGAGTATATTTCGTTGAATTTGGGATGTCCCTGCATATATGGTTCCCGCTCGTGCATTGTAGAAGGCTCCAACCCAAGAAGAACTTGAGTTCTCTGCGCCTGGGTTATCAGCATGAAAGGAGGTGCTCGGAGGGCTGCCTACGAGTGACAAAGCTTCGCATCCAAGTATGTCAAGTGATAGCTCGGTTACTCTCTTATGATATTCAGACCAATAGAGTTTGAATGCGCTTTCCTGCGGTCCGGGCTGTCTGCCTTTCAAAAATCCGGTCAACGTTCTCATTCCGAGCAGGCGCATTAATTCTACTTCGATATAGATCTGCGCTAGGCGTTGGCGGATCACCGGATCATTAGATAGTCCTTTTTCCTTTGCGAGTTCGAGCAATTTGTCGACTTCGTACCGGAACATAATCGGCATCGTCGCTGCACTTTCTCCTCGCTCGTACCCTAGAAGAGTCATAGCTACAGCCCATCCCCCATTTATCTCGCCTACGACGTTTTCCTTTGCAGTTCTGGCGTCAGTGAAAAATGTCTCGTTGAAATCCGATTCGCCTGAAAGCATTTTTATAGGTCGCATTTCGATTCCAGGCTGATCTACTTCGCAAAGCAGAAAACTAATTCCTTTATGCTTAGGGGCCTCTTTGTCTGTCCGGCAAAGTACGAATATCCAGTTTGCAAACTGTCCGGCAGAGGTCCATATTTTTTGGCCGTTAATAACCCATTCGTCGCCGTCGAGTTCTGCACTGCAACCTAGACCACCTAAGTCTGAACCCGCATCGGGCTCAGAGTACCCTTGACACCAGACATATTCTCCGGAAATTATTTTTGGAAGAAAATGCGCTCTCTGCTCTTCTGTTCCCCAGTGAAGGATTGTGTTCCCAACCATTTGAATACTGAATGCGTCATTTGTGCCGCCAGCTGGAACACCCGCCCGCATGAACTCTTCAGCAAGAATGACTTGCTCGAGTTCTGTTAGTCCACCACCCCCATATTCTTCAGGCCATGAAGGTGCCAAAAACCGATGTTCTGCCAGCAGAGGTCTCCATTCATTGTTTGTAAAGGAATAAGCTTTTTCAGCAGATAGAGCGCCGATCCCTTTCCAGTTCTCTGGGAGGTGCTCGCCAAGAAATGCTTGAACTTTCTGACGGAATATTTCAGCTTCTGTCGAATATGTTGGCTCCACTTAATATGTCCTTTTCATCGTAAAGTTCCATGCTAGCGAGTAGGTGTTGATTCTATTCTTATCCAATCACTCCGGATTCTTGGAGACTTTCAATCTGTTCGGATGAGTATCCGAGGTTTCCGAGAATTTCTGCATTGTGCTGGCCTCGATGAGCTCCAGAAAAGTTTAGATCTGTTGGAGTTTCTGAGAAACGAGCTGCAGGTCGCGGCTGACGAACAGTCCCTGCGTCAGGATGCTGCCACTCAACGAGTGTTTCGTTATGGATGACCTGCGGGTCTGCAACAGCTTCTTCCCCAGAGAGAACAGGTCCTGCTGGGACGTCAGCTTCAATTAAAGCTGCAATAACTTCTTCACAAGTCATTTCCAGAAATGCTTCGGCAAGCATTTCTCCTAAGAGTATGAAGTTCTGTGGATTGGCAGCTAATGCCTGCATGGATGAGAATCGCTCATCTTCAGCCCACTCTGGGTGTCCAACTGCTTGACAGACACCGGCACGTTGGGCGTCTGAAGCTGCAAAGTACACTATCTTTCCATCACTGCATTCGGTTAAATTATAGACGGTTGAAAGAAGCACGCCCCCGTTTGCATCTTCGTCTGTCAACGTCAGGTCCATCATTGCGTCTGGCCAAAAGAAGTACATACACGCGTCAACCATTGGTATCTCAACTAATTGGCCGCCATTTCCACGTTCCTTTGCGAGAAGAGCCGCTGTTGTGGCTTGGGCTACGGTCAATGCAGTTGACTTATCGGCATAGAGATTTCTTATCAAATCTGGAAATGGGACTTGAGGGTTTAGCTGCCTGCTAATAACTCCACAAACACCTTGGATTACCGGATCCAAGACAGGCCTATCGGAGTACGGTCCAGTAGGTCCGAAACCGCTAATGGAGACATAGACAATATTTGGGTTGATTTCTTTGATCTTGTCATACCCAAGACCTAAACGTTCAATAGCTCCTGGGCGGAAATTTTGAATGAATACGTCCGCATCTGCGCAAAGGTCTAGCACAATTTGCCTTCCGTCCTCTCCAGAAAGGTCTATGGACAGAGATTTTTTTCGTCTATTGTTGTTCAGATAAAACGCTCCTATACCTCCCTTGTCAAATGAAGGGAGCCGCGTTAAGTCACCAAGTCCTGTTGTGGGCTCTATCTTTATTACTTCGGCGCCTTGGTCGGCAAGCAGCATCGTAGCCAAGGGGCCAGAAACTACTTGAGTTAGGTCGATCACCTTATAACCTTGAAGCGGTCCAGCCATAGTACTCCTTTAATCTGGAATGTATTAGAGATTAATTTGTACTTCGCCCTTCATGCAAACACATTGAAAGTCGTTTAGTTTGCTAATGCTATAAATGAATTTTATGCTTGGTAGAAAGGGGGAAGAATGATTTTTATTGTTGTCAAATTCAAGACCAAACCAGAGTGGACCGACAAGTGGCTAGACCTTGTCCATGACTTCACGCACGCCACACGTGAGGAACCCGGAAATCTTTGGTTTGAGTGGTCTCAAAGCGCTGACGACCCATCGACATTCGTGCTCGTAGAAGCCTTCCAAGAGGATGGTGCCGTTCCCCATGTCAATAGCGACCATTTCAAAAAAGCTATGTCTGAAATGCCTCAAGCATTGGCAGAGACGCCAAAAATAATTAATACAACCATCGAAGGCTCTAGTGACTGGTCCTTGATGGGAGAACTATCCGTTGAGTAGAAGTTAGGAGAAACACATGTCAGTCTCATACAATCCAGAATTTGACCCTACAGGTATTGAAGGTGGTATCGATACCAACACAATGCCTTGGATCGAAATCAAGCAAGCACCTGGAATGCGTTTCAAGCCCCTCCGTGCTAGCAGGGAGTCCGGATGGTTCTCTATGATCGTCCAAGTTGAAGCCGGCACTGAATTGCCGACTACAGTCTTTCTCGGTGGAACGGACATGATGATCCTCTCTGGTCGCATGACCTACACCAAAGGCGAATTAGCAGCAACTATCGGTCCTGGGATATGGGGGTACATTCCGGCGAATTCTCGAGTTGAGGGGATAGTCGTTGAAGAAACCACAGAATATCAGGCGAACTATTTCGGACCTGTAGCGTTCCTTGCGGATGATGGAAAGTCGGTTGATAGCATATTGACAGCCCTCGATGTCCTAGCGGCTTCAAATACGAACGGCCTCACACTGGTTCCAAATAGCTTGGCGGAGTGCATGCAAGAGCGGCCTGCACCATTTCATGGCGAGCCGGAACCACTAGCCATAGCGGAAACTGAAGCTCTTGGCGAAGTCCTTCAATCTAGTGAGGATGCAGACGGAGGAACGTTCACGCACCCCCATTGGGTGGATACACGACCAATACCCTGGATCGAATTCCCCGGCATGGACGACTACGGAATTAAGATCCTCCGAGTTAGCGAAGAAACAATGATGTCTACGCTCCTCGTCCTTCATAACAGTGTTGCTGGCCCCCACTATCACCTTGGCGCAGCAGATTTTCTAGTCCTCAATGGACGAATTGGTTACAGGGCAGGCCCTCCAGAGGGGTATGGGCCAGGAGTATGGTTCTATGAACCTGCAGGCGCCAGACACGAAGCTACTCAGAGGGTTGGAGACGACGACCTTATCTACACGGCGAATGTATATGGGCCTGTTCAGTTTGATGAAGGGATTGGCACTCCGATAGCTGCGGTTGTTTCTTGGATGAGCTACAAAGAAATGGCTGATGCAAATAATGCCCCGCTAGTATCGAATGTTTTCCCAGGGGACTCCTCGCTTCTTGCGTGGTCTCCGTTGTGTGTCAACGCTTAAACCTCTTCCTCTTAGGGGTTAAATTGAGACGAATTCTTCTCTAGAGGAATGGTGTTCGCCGTCCCCATATGTGGATGAAGGCGATTTACGCCCCCCAAGATAAATACCTATAAAGATCCCAAGGATAACAATAAATCCGAAAGTTGCTCCAGACGAAACCATAACTAAAGCTGGAGCAGGACAAGTACCTGCTATTGCCCATCCGACTCCGAAAAGCCCTCCTCCTATTAAGTGGTGTCGTTCAGGGCGGGAACGTTGAAGGGTTAACTCTCCATCAAGTACCGTACTTAACCGGCGTCGTTCCAGCCACCATAGTAGTGATGTGGCTACTAATACAGATGTGGCCATAAGGCCATACACGTCGAATTCGTCAAGTCTTAACATTGCATGAATGGTGTCATATTCATGGAGATTTGCAGCACCAAGCAACCCGCCGAAACATGTTCCGAAAAGAAGACCCATGGAGTTCTTCATAGGTCACCTCCAGAAAGTATCCGCACGAGCAGTGTTGTGAGGATAGCTGTCGTCATAAATGTTCCTGTCGCGACCATAGAAGCAACCGAACGTTGGGATGTGCCGCACATACCATGACCGGAAGTGCACCCTCCGGCAACTTTTGCACCATATCCCATCACAACAGCTCCTATGAATACTAGTAGGACTGTTGGTCCTGTTTGAATTACTTCTGTCATTGCTGCGTATCCTGAGCGGACTTTGCCTGTGTCTCTGAGAATTTGTGTGGTGAGAATCCCTCCCAAGAATATGCCGAGGAAATACCATATTCTCCAAACAACGACGTCAGCTTTTCGTTGAACCAATTTCAAGGAATGGACATAAGCTCCACTGGCACCTAACGGCTGATTCATCACGAGAAAGAATAATACGATTAGCACTCCAAGAGAAGGGCCGACGATAAACCAAGGAACCCTTTCTGGCAGTAAGTCAAACATTTTTTCCTCTAAATATTTTTAGTTTCTGTATTCTTTCTGATCTAACTAATAAACTATCTTGAAAAGCAGAAAAACTTCCTTATGACTGACACAAGATCTACCCATGTTGAGATTACGGGCATCCCACGAGATAAAGCTCCAGAGCCCGATTTAGGCTCAGAGCAGAATATCTTCGGATACCGGTACTACTCCCCTGTTTTTGCTCAAAAAGAATGGGAACGGATGTGGACAAGGGTATGGCAGATAGCAGGAAGTGTAGATCAAATACCTGATCCAGGTGACTACGTTAAATACGACATTGTCCATGAGTCTATTATTTGTGTTCGAGGTGAAGATCATAAGATACGGGCGTTCTACAATGCATGCCAGCATCGCGGTAACCAATTAGTAACTGCTGAAGTGGGAACTCTGGCGGGTGGAGAATTCCAATGCGCCTATCACGGTTGGAGGTTTGATACAACAGGTGAGTGTACTTGGGCCTACGATGAAGACGATTTCCCTCAGGGGTCACCGTGCGGAAAATTGAATTTAGTTGAAATCCCATGTGAAACTTGGGCGGGTTTTATCTGGTTTAATATGGACCCGCAAGCTTCCGACCTCAGAGATTGGCTGTCTCCTGTGACAGAGCATCTTGACTCGTATCGCATGGAGGATATGAAGAGAACCCATTGGGTGACGATCGAGGGAGAATGGAATTGGAAGTGCGTTCAGGATAATTTCAACGAGAGCTACCATCTTCCTTTCGTCCACCCTCAAACGCTGAACCATTTGAACGAGCATCACAGTGGCTGTCAATTTGATCTCTATCCTTCCGGCCACTGCAGGATGCTGATGCCTGGTGGAGGTCCTGGGCCGCAATATAGAGGATCTGCGGATAAGACTTTTAAAGGCATGAAGAAAGACTTTGACTTTTGGGAGTTCGACCCAGAACCGTATCGTGATAATTTGTCCGGTTTACGCGTTGCTCTTCAGCAGCGTAAGCGAGAACTTTCAGAGTCCAAAGGGTATGATTTCTCCCGCTATTCAGATGAGCAGTTAACGGATAATTACCATTACACGATATTCCCTAACCTGTCTTTTAGTATGAAGCCCGATGGCTGTATTTTTCTTCGATCAGCCCCGCATCCTACGGATCCGAACAAATGCGTTTTCGATATGTGGTATTTAACAATGTTTCCCCAAGGAGCTACCGAGTACTACTCGAACTCGATGAAAGACTGGGTTTCGATAGACCATCAGGTGGAGCATATTTCTGGACGCGCTGGGGAGGTTAGCTGTGGTCCTGGCATTGACCAAGACGTCGCTATCTGGACTACACAACATAAAGGTTTACGTTCACGAGGGTATAGAGGTGAATACCTTCCATCTCAAGAAAACCGAATCCGCTATTTCCACCAAAATCTAGATAAATACATAGCTATGGACCCCGCATGAGCGACGATGAATGCCATGAGCTAGGAAACCTTGACGATCTTCAAGACGGTGGCATGCAGGTTTTTGAGGATATTGGTGATTATGGAATTGTTGTCTGCAGGGTAAATGGAGAGCTGTTTGGGCTAGAAGACAATTGCAGTCACGCTGACACTCCATTAAGCGAAGGGCGTCTCCGAGGACATCAGTTGACTTGTCCCCTTCATGGAACATCTTTCGATGTTCGAACTGGAGAGCACAGTGGGCCTCCAGCTTATGAAGGTGTCCCCTGTTTTAAGATCCTCGTTGAGGACGGAGTAGCTGTGGCTTTCCCTCAGGAAGATAGCGCCAAAGGCGACGAAGGAGCTTCCGGAGGCTTAGGTGACTTTTTTCAGACGCGGTAATTAGTATGAGTATTATGCTTAACGGAAAGGTTTCTATCATCACTGGAGCTGCGCAAGGTGTCGGGGCCGCGTTTGCTAGGCGACTTTCGGAAGAAGGTTGCAACGTTGTGATAACGGATAAGCGTGAAACCATTTCTCAACTTGGAGAAGAAATTGGAGCTGAGTGGCATATCGGAGATGTATCTGATCCAGAGCACGTGCGATCAGTAGTTGATAGAACTGTTGAGAATTTTGGGACCGTCGACATTCTTGTAAATAACGCTGGTGAGGTCCTTCGGACGGGGCCGCTCGATGATTGGGACCAATCACTGTTGAATTATGAGCGTTTATTTGGTTCGAATCTCAGGGGAGCTTTTCTCTTCGGTCGAGCTGTTGCTCCGATAATGGCGGAGCAGAATTATGGTGAGATCGTCAACGTTAGTACAGACCACGTTAAGCCTGCTCCGGGTTCTTCCCGTCATCATGGCCATGGGAATATGGATCTGTACAACGCTTCAAAATGGGCATTAAACGGCCTTGCTTTTGATTGGGCGAAGGCTTTAGCTGGGCATAATGTCAGGGTCAATAATTTGTGTATCGGCGCCACTGATACTGAAATGATTCGGACTTGGAGTGGCCCTAATGCTGATCCAGTATGGGTTGATAGCTGGATGAAGCCTGAAGAAACTGCAGAGGTTCTCGTTCAGCTGCTACTTGAGGGCCCCAGTGGTAGAAGCGGAGATAATATTGGCTTATACGCTGGGTTTCCTTGTGTGTTACCCGATCCTGAGGTTTAACCTAGTTCCAGACGGCAGGTAGTTCCCAGCATGTGTGCATTTCCCCTATTTCTGGGCATGTAAGGCGGGGTTCTATACCTTTAGCTATTTTGATCGCTGGCTTTTCTTCAAGGAGCATTAGGGAGGCTGTCACAGCTGCATCTCTAGTGAGGGCGTATCTGGACCTTGGCCTCTCTTTGGGTACTGCTGGGTGTATTGATGGCTTACCAAGTCCAAACGCTATTCCGGATGGAAGGCCGTCAGCGCGGTACTGTCCGCGCGGTTCACGCTGACATAGATCTTTTCTTCCGATAATGAACGTATTAGGGTCTTCGAATTGGCGAGGGTCTCGGTTTGCTGCGGCTGATGAGCATCGAAGAAGCCCACCTTTGGGTATCAGCCTGCCAAACCGTTCAACTTCTTGTTTGGCAAATCTATCTGCAACTAGGGTAGGTGCTGAATATCGGAGCGTTTCGCGCCAAGCGAATTTCATGAGTCTATGGTCCTGGATTACTTTCTCTTTCTCTTCTGGGTTTGTAAGTAAATTGAACCAGAGGTTTGCTAAACCTCCGTGAAGGGTTTCGTGGTCTAATTCGAGGATCGTGATGACAAGGTCTTGAACGGTTGGTGGTTGATTAGGTAATTCGAGTTGCGCAACTGCGCTGATGAAATCATCCTCGGGAGCTTTGCTTCGCTCGTTGAATACCGGTTCAAGAAGTGCGGCTAGTTCGTTCATCGACTGGATACCTTTGTGGCGAAACTGTGGATTCCATCTGGCGCTGCGTTGCATTCGTAGGTATAGGATTGCAAATTCCTGAGCTTGGTCCAAGGTAATGTTGAGTATTTTTTGCCAGAGCGCTAATGGGATTCGTGCAGCATAATTTCTTGCAAGGTCAAATGATGGATCTTGGATCGACGATATTGCTTCTTCTGAGACGGTTTCGATGTTTTCATCGATTTTCCTTTGGTATGCCCATTGGACGGGAAGGTATTTCCATAGGTCTCGACCGAAGTTTGCTGAGTCAAGGTACCAACGTTTTGGTCGGGTTTCGAAATTCTGATCGTCTGCGAACACTGATGTGACGTCGTCGTAGCGGGTGATCCAGAAACAGTTGCTTAACCAATCTCTATAGCACGGATAGTTCTCTCGTAGTATTGCAACCAGTGGGTATGGGTCGCTCAAATATTCGTCAGAAATGAGTTGGCGAGGTTTGATTAAGTTTGTTGTTTCTCCGACACGTTCCCGCTGGTAAACCTCATACGTTCTGTAGCCGGGCTTCGCATCTGGTTCTTCTTCGTAGTCGGCTTCGTCTATTTCCATTCCTAATCCTGTAGGTCAAAGTCAAGCCATAGCTCCCGAATAGACCCAAGGCCGATTGGAGCTAGCGATTCCCCATCTATGTCTTTGGGCATTCGGCCAGTGTTTATTCGGACGTTTTTGAAGACCCCCTCAAGGATCTGCGATCCGATTACTGTTTCCTGGTGAGATATCCAAGCCCCTGGGCATAAGTGTGGCCCTACTCCGAATGCCATATGACTACATTGTCCTTCTTTGTTGTGGCCTGAGCGAAGTATTTTCCCGCTGTAGAGGTCTTCTCGGAAAATGTTAAAATCTTCCGGATTTTTGAAGATCTGTTCATCATGGTTTGCGGAAACATCAACCATGTGCATCAACGAACCTGCAGGGATGTGCACCCCGTGCATTTCGATATCGAATGTGTTGTGCCGAGGTTGTCCACCTATGGAAGTAGAATGTCGAAGCATTTCATGAAATGCCGTGTCCCATAATTCTTCATTTTCTTTCACTTGTTTGTATTGTTCTGGGTGTTGCAGTAGCAGGTACCAGAGGTTCAAGATTGCGCCTCGGGTTGTTTCTCCGCCTCCGCCCACTACTAGCGCTATGAAGGAGGTGATCTCTTCTGTCGACATGACAGATCCGTCAATCTCTGAGTGGCATAGTTCGGAAATGATGTCTAGGCAGATTTCATCACCATTTTCATCATGCAAGTAGGTGGGCTTGGATCTACGTTCTTCAACTAGCTCTTCTACATACTCTTCAAGGTCTTGCCTTGCTTCAAGTCCTTCGTGGTGCGTATCAGAGCCACCAAGACCTGACATCATTGCGTCGTACCACCATGTGAATTGTTCTCTGGCCTCTTGGGGAATCCCAAGGACTTGCGCAACTACTGAGATTGGGAATTCGTTTGCAAAGGCTTTGCCAAGTTCAAGCGTCACCGTGTTGGTCTCTTTGTTTATTTCTATGTCTTTTTTATTATTAGGCTCCCACCATTCTTCAATTAGTTCATTCGCTAGCTCTTTAAGAGCATGGATTCGTTTAGTGAGGGCAGCTCCGACAAGGTGGCGCCCATAGATGTTCCGGCGTCGTCGGTGTTCGATTCCGCTTAATTCAAGTTGTGTATTTCCAAGTACTCCGCTTGAAGATCCTTTTGGTATTGTGTTGAATCCCACCTCGTCGAAATAACAGTTAGTGATGTCTTCATAGCGTGTCACAAAGTAGCAATTATGTAATTGGTCGTGGAAAACTGGGTAGTGATCTCGCAGGATTCGATAATAGGGGTATGGGTTGCGGGCGAATTCGCCGCTATCAAATATTCTTGGATCAAACAATGGGGTTCCATTTTCATCATGCCCCATATCTACGGCTTCTCCGACGGGCATATACGGAAACTTCCTGTACGCTTTGCCCCCTTCTTCTATCTCTGTTGGGAAACCTTCTAACGCGCTTTCAAACGGATTTGTTGTTGTCATCGAGTCTCCTTTCTTCTAAGACTACTACTGGCCTGTACTTACTGTTTATTTTCGTTTTGGCTGACTACTTCCGTAACTTAATACTTCTTGATTCGATTGGGTCTCGATCCAAATCAGTTTAACGCCTGATAGACGACGGCTTTTAATTCCCTACGGATTGGATAATGGCTCGAGGGCATAAATTGTGTCATAAAAATGCAGGTAATTTCTTCTATGGGATCAACCCAGAATCGCGTTGATGCAGCTCCTCCCCATGCGAATTCTCCCACAGATCCGAGGGCAGCATTTGCAGCGGGATTCACAAGCACTGAGAACCCGAGTCCAAACCCCATCCCCTCCATTGCCGTTTCGGTAAAGGTTGATTGGCCTAATTCATTAAGCGTCGCGCCGCCCGGCAGATGATTCAGAGTCATGAACTCTAATGTGTGGCGTCCGATGATTCGGTTCCCTTTACTTTCTCCACCATTGAGGAGCATGTCTACGAAACGTTGGTAGTCATCAATCGTCGATACTAGGCCCCCTCCTCCTGAAAGGAATATGGGGGTTTTTAAATATGGACTTTCTTCTGCTGGATCTATGCGAGTGAGTGGGTCCTTAGGTGTGATGGCGTAGTTCGAAGTAAAGCGGTGCGCGTTCTGTTCTTCGACATAAAACCCAGTGTCATTCATCCCAAGTGGTAGTAGAACATGCTCGTTCAGGTATTGATCGAGGCCTTGCCCGCTTATTACTTCGATTAATCTCCCGCAGACATCAGTTGACATTGAGTAATTCCATGCGGTTCCAGGGTCAAACAAAAGCGGCAAATCTGCGATCTGGTCTACTTTCTCCTCAAGTGTCCCATCAGCTCCTTCAGCAGCTCCGGCTATTTTCCTATGGCGGTACATTTTGTCGAGATTGTTGGAATAGTGGAAACCATAGGTCAGTCCTGAGGTGTGTAGGAGCATATCCCTTACGGTTAGTTCTGTCTGTGCTGGGCGGGTAACAGGCTTAAGGTATGAACCACCTACTAACACTTGGGGATTTGCGAATGAGGGTATGTATTTTTCAACTGGATCTTCAAGAATGAATAGGCCTTTTTCGTACAACTGCATCAACCCTATTGATGTAATTGGTTTTGTCATAGAGTAGATGCGGAATATGGCGTCGTCCCTGAGAGGAAGTTCACTTTCGATGTCTGCCGATCCTGCTGTATGCCGTAAGGCAACTGAGCCACGGTGGGCTATTTGTACTTGAGCGCAAGGGAACTTTCCGGCATCTACATACCTGTCACATAGCTTAGTCACTCGTTGTAGCCGACCCTCATCGAATCCCGAAGTCATGACACCCCCATAAATTTTGCTTTCTCTAGATATCTAAGCTTAGACCCGCGCATAGTTCAGTTCTAAATGGCACACTATTAATATATGAAATCGCAAGATGACGTTCCTAGTAAAAAATCCAATTTCATAACTGACCAAATTGATGCCGATATTCAATCAGGTAGATTCAACGGCCGTGTCCAAACCCGATTTCCGCCTGAGCCAAATGGCTATCTCCATGTGGGGCATGCCAAAGCCATCTGCTTAAATCACAGCATAGCCAAAGACTATTCTGGCCTTTTTAACTTACGCTATGACGATACAAATCCGGTGACAGAGAATAGTGAATTTGTTACAGGGATGCGCGAGGATATCCAATGGCTTCTGGAAGAAGATCTCGAATCTACTCCGCTTCATACATCCGAGTATTTTGATCAACTCTATGCATGGGCTGAAGAGCTTATTATGGATGGAAAGGCTTACGTAGATAGCCAAGATGGAGAGACGATCTCGGAGCAGCGTGGAGGGTTTCAAGAACCCGGCGTCAATAGTCCATATAGAGATAGGAGTATTGAAGAGAATTTAGGTCTTTTCCGAGATATGCGCTCTGGAAAATTCTCTGACGGGGAGTGTGTGCTCCGTGCGAAGATTTCAATGAGCCACGACAATATGAACATGCGTGATCCGATCATGTACCGGATCAGGCATGAGAATCACTTTCGTACCGGTGGAGAGTGGTGTATCTATCCGACTTATGATTGGGCCCATGGACAATCTGATGCTATTGAGAAGGTCACGCATTCTCTTTGCTCTCTGGAATTTGATTCACACCGTGAACTTTATGACTGGTTTCTTGATCAGCTCGGAATCGAAGGTGCCGATAGGCCATACCAAACAGAATTCGCGAGATTAAATTTCACTCATACTGTGTTGTCAAAGAGGCTTTTGAAGCATCTTATAGAAGAAAAAATAGTAGATGGTTGGGATGATCCACGTATGCCAACGCTACGAGGTTTCCGCAAACGGGGATACCCGGCGACGGCTATTCGATCTTTCTGTGAGCATATTGGGGTTGCGAGAACTAACGGAACCCATGAGATCGAGCTGCTCGAATCTTTTGTTCGAAATGACCTGAATCAGAGCGCTGAGCGAAGAATGGCTGTTTTGAATCCTCTTCGAGTTACTATTACCAACTGGCCTGAAGGCCATGTTGAAATGCGAACCGCAGTTAATAATCCGGAAGATGACTCTGCTGGGAATCGTGAAATTCCTTTTTCCGGGTCACTTTTTATTGAACGTGATGACTTTATGGAAAACCCTGAGCCAAAGTATTACCGTTTATCTCCCGGTCGTGAGGTGAGGCTTAGATACGGGTACTTTATTACTTGCAATGATGTTGTGAAGGATGAGGAAGGAAATCCAATCGAGATACTCTGCACGTATGACCCTGAGACGAGCGGCGGCAAAGCTCCTGATGGCCGGAAAATAAAAGCGACGATCCATTGGGTTTCTGCAGAGCATGCAATTGATGGATCTGTCGCCTTGTATGAGAGATTATTTTCTACTGAACATCCAGGCGATGAAACTGGAGAACCACTTGATGACGTCAATTTAGAGTCAAAAAGCATCCTGGAAGGCACCAAACTTGAGCCCTCCATTGGTGATTTACCTCCTGGATCAATCGTCCAGTTCGAGCGACTTGGGTATTTCCATCTAGACGAGGAAGCACCGCTGTTGTTTCATAAAACAGTTGGACTTCGAGATGAGTGGGCCAATATCGTCAAACGGCGCAAAAATGCGTAGTTTTTAGATTCTTTCCTGAGGGGATCGTACTCTTCCATCTCCGTGCGAGAATAGTACGTCATTGTAGCCTTGGCCTTCAGGTAGAACTGATTGATACTCGGGTATGTGAAAACTTACGTACACTGTTCGCCTGTAGGTATCAGCCCCCATTGGTGGAGGTGCAATGTGTAAGGTATGCCCGTAATGAACAGTGACGTCTCCGGGATTGGCGTCCACGGGGATTGTTGAAGGTGAAAGATCTGCATGATCTGCTCCCCCCGCATAGTTATTTGAGCCAGGTAGAAATTTCAACTGTCCTGTTTCCTCAGATGCCCGATCTAGCTGTATGCCTATGTTAAGTCCGGGGCAGAGAAGTGGATGGCCGCCCATCCCACAATCTCGGTGCCACGGAAGGTCTGATAATCCTTCTACTATTCCTGGGATTTTTATGACGGCGGCGACTCCGTCACCATGGTCTGGTGCGGGCAGGAGGGCCAGACTTGAAAGGCTTGAGAGATAGCTTAACCTCGGGTCGTATGGAAGGTCAGAAAATAGCTTCGAACCGTAATTAAGGTACGTTACGCGACAGCACTGTTCTTCCCCTTTGACGTCGGTCGCCCACCAGGAGCGTTTGTCTTCCGGTGTCGCTTTGATACGTCGTGATTCGACCACTTCTTTCATCTTCATGATCTCTTCTTCTGAAAACACATCTTTGATGAGAAGGAACCCTAATTCTGCGAGCGTCTTCTTCATATCGTCGAAGTCGTCTTCCATTGAGAATATGTAGTCCGCAGTAACTACCTTATTTGTAGGGGGCCATATAGGCCGGTCATTGTAGAGGCCTTGTAAAGCTGGTTCCCATTTCGCCAGATGATTAAAGCTTCCACGCTCGATAGTCACTCTGCCTTGAATAGCTAGCCCCATCATGGACCACGCTTCAGTAATAAGATCAGACCATGCACTTTCGTCCGTTGTTATCAGCAGAGATGCGGCTTCTGTCCCTTCTTCTATGACAACTTTTCCTTCTTGAGCTCTGAACGTCCACCCATGCCTGTCCGCTATTTGAATTCCCATTGATCGCCCATCCCCGACGAGTTGGGCAACCTCGGCTCCACGTTGTCCAGATGCGCGTTGGAGAAGATCACCCGAAAAGAATTCTGTAACGTCCGCCGTTCCAAAATAGGTGTTCAAGGTCTCCATATCGAAAAGTATAGTAGCCCTATTTCTGTATCTTGAAACGTTTGAAGTGCGTTCTCGTAACTATTTGTTGAACTGCAATTTCCGTTTGTTATTCCCACTCAGCACGGATATGCGCCGGAATAGGACGTATTCGCGGATACCAAGGGGATCGTAGAGGATCTCCGGGGTTTAAAGATAGTGATAGTCCAGGAGTTAGAGGAACGGTAGGGCGGGTCGGTGGCCTACTTGCGTAACAGAGATCATCCCCGTAGAGGCGAATAGTGATAGCTCTCCGCCGGCTGTCAGATCCTGTAGGGCCGCCCCCATGTAGAACCCCTGGGTGAGCAAAAATGACATCCCCAGGAGCTATTTCCCACGATCGTATATCGTACGCTTCTCTATCAGCTTCAATATCAGGAAGTGGTGGCAATTGATCTCCATAGTGAGGGGCAGTGGGGTCTTCGGAAACTTTTGAAGGGCTAAACCCGTCGTACATCGTTCCGCTATGCGAGCCAGCTACATATTCAAGGCATTCCTCTTTTGAGAGATGATCGAGCGATATCCAAGCTGATGCTATCTGCTCTCCTTCAATAGGCCAGTAGGGGGTATCTTGATGCCATGGAGTTCGTTCAGCATTACCTCGGTCTTTAACAAAGAACTCGTCTGAATACAGCCATAGATTCTCGGATCCTATAATCTTGCCAACAAGGTCAGCTATCGGAGAGTCGTAGACGAAGCGTCGGATTTCGGGGATAACATCGAAATTGCGGATCGTTTCGATGAATTCTCCTTCTTCTCCTTCGAAAAATTTGTGAAGTCGTTGGGAGCTACTATTGAGAACTCTCTCTAGCCCTACTTCAAGCAGTAGGAGCCATTCAGGATGGAGAAGGTTCTTGACCATAACGACTCCATCTTTTTTGTATTGCTTCATGTCATCTTCGGTTATTCGTGAGATGGGGTCTTCGGTGAATTTTCCTACTGTCCCGGGCAGGTTAGAAGATCTTCGTTGTTTTTGGTTGTCGGTCATTGAAACCTCATAAACTCGTCCACCGGTCTAGTCCCATTATGTCGCCTGGCAAGGAGCCTCCTTCATATAGTTTGTCTTGGAAACGCCGCATACCATTGAGCCACCGGTCCATGTCTTCTGCGCGGTATTTTATGTAGTCTTCTACTTGTTTGTGTGGAAGGACTAGGAATCGTTCATCCTGTATTGCCGCTATGCACTCTGAAGCAACTTCATCTGGTTCAAGGATTCCATCTGAGCTTGCAACTCCCCCTTCTTCCCATTCTGCTTCTTTTTCGGGCACTGCGTCAGGGCTATTTACGATGATGTCTGTGCGGACTGCTTGGGGGCAAAGCACTGAGACGCGTATTCCTTGATGGTGGTGCGTGATTGCGAGCCATTGAGCTAGTGAAATTGCTGCGCCTTTTGTCACTGAATAGGCAAGGGATCCTATCTGAGTTAGTAGGCCAGCTGCTGAAGCCGTGTTTAGTAAGTAGCCCCCGCCGTTTGCGATCATCTGTGGGAGAACAGCTCGTGCTGCATATATATGTGCCATAACATGCACTTCCCACATTTGGGTAATTCTCTCATTCGTGTCTTCTAGGCCAGCGTTTGTTACGAAGCCAGCGTTGGAGCAAAAGAGGTCGATGGGTCCGTGTTGTTCTTCCACTGTTTGGACGAGTTCAATGATTTGCTCTTCTTTAGCGACGTCTACCATCTTTGCAGAGCCGTTAACTTCTTTTGCTATTGCTTGCGCATTGTCGAAGTTGATATCAGTCACAACTATGTGTCTGGCGTTAGCGTTTGCCATGGCTCTTGCGATGGCGGCTCCAATTCCTGCGCCTCCGCCAGTGATTACGACTACTTTTCCCTCTAAATCCATGTTTTTCCTAACTTTGCTTTGATTCAGACCCTATATGGCTTCTACAACACTTTATTTAAATTAAAGCTAGTGCATACGTGGAGTTTGGGGAAAAATGTCTTACGATGGAAGAAACCCGTGTGGGCTGTTGACGATGTGCAACCCAATCGAGCTTGGTTTGCTTTCGGCCAATAAGCCGCTCGGTTTTCGGCCGTTTCTTAAATTAGGAAACTATTTACTCTAAGGAGAAAGCCGTAACTATTAATACAGAAACAGATCCCTTATCCGCGTATGAAATTTCGCAGTTAGCGCAAAGACATTTGGATGGGATTGGGACTCAAGATGAACTAGCTCTGTTGGAAGAGCATAGAAATCTCTGGGTTGAATGCTTATTTAAATACCTTGAATTAACAGACCAGGCGATCGCTAACGCTCGTAAGACTTATCGCGGGTCTGCACGTCGGACCGTTCTTGAAGATTTGAACAATGAGGCTGACCATATCGACAGCGTCCTTACAGATCTTCTCGGTCCTGCCCCCAGGCAGAGTATTTCGAATGCTGAGCAGTTAGAGATTGGTGATTTATCTGAACCGGTTCTTCAGCTTGCGTGGACTGACGGGCGTCTAATCGCTTGGTCTGCTGGGCACAAAACGGATCCTGAGGATCATGAGCAAATTATTGAACGTCTTGCCGCTCATGGTGCAAGTGCTATTGAATGGAGTCCTAGTGATGATATTTCGTTACCAGGGGATATCACGGCTCCTTGTGTCTCTGCTCCTATTGCTGCAACTCTCGGTTGGTTAGTTTCACTCGGAGGAATGAGAGGCTCGAATTTAGGGACAACTGCGATATGGATGGGTCTTGCCGCAGGGACCGCTGTAAAGCTTGTCATAGAGGGAAAGATGTTTCCTCTTCTTCATGAAGTGGGTGGCACTCATAACGATGAAACTGGGGAAGCCCTGTTCCATATTCGGTGGGCTCCTGCTTTGCTTGACGCCGACCTTCATGCCCAGCTTGTTAAATCTGCACCGGGAGCAGTGATGGTTGCTTCAGGTGAGAGTGATAGGCATAAATTCACGGGAAAAGTTATAGGTGATCTAACCGATTCGATTGTTCGGATGGCGGCTAGCCAAATAGAGCTTCCTTCTAGCCCTTCTAGTCTCGTCTCTAAGGAGGATGTCGGGGAGATGATCGTTTCTCGTCTTGATGGCATGGCGTTTCGTGCTCCCGTTGATGATGCAGCGGATATCGCTCGTCGATTAACCCAATGGGCTGTTCCTGTTACTGGTCTAGCGAAATTGAAGATTGTTGTTCAGCTCGATCCTCCAGATGATTCAGGAACTTGGCTAGCAAGAGTTCTGGTTCCGAATGGGAAGGATGAACTTGAACCTATTGAGGTAACGGTAACGACCGGAAGTGAAGCACGGCGGAAACTGGTAAATAAGCAAATTACTCGACTTGAGCGCTTATTCCCTGAATTGCTTCGCCCAGGCGGTCGACGGAGAGGAGAGGTTCTCTTGTCGCAGGCTGAGGCATGGGAGCTGATGAGTAATGTTGGTGAAACACTTACCGCTGCGGGCTATGACGTTCGTGTTCCTAAACTCACTGACCGGAAGACAACCCCGATTCTTCGAATTACTGCGGAAAGCAAAGACACTGTTGTCGGAGCTCAGCAGATAGCTGACGTTCGGTGGACGGCGGTTTTTGACGACGTTGAATTAGACGCTGAGCAAATTCGAGAGCTGGCGTCCCAAGCAAAACCGCTCGTGGAGTCAAAGGGGCAATGGGTTGAACTGGATAAAGCTGACCTTGCTGAGGCGGCCGCAGCATTAGCTGAACGGTCGGAGATGACGAAAATGTCTGGGGCTGAGATGCTGCGGCATGCTTTGGGATTAGAGGGTTTTTCTCTGGGCGGAATTTCACTTGCTGGAGGAGGTTGGGCAGTCGAGCTGCTACGGAGCGTGAAAGAATTGCCGGAGGATCCAGAGACGAAGCCAGAGAATTTTGTCGGAGAATTGCGAAGTTACCAAGCTGATGCTCTTGCGTGGCTTGAGTTTCTTGAGGATGCAGGGTTAGGTGGTTGTCTGGCACTTGATATGGGTCTGGGTAAAACACCAACAACTCTTGCCTCTGTCGCCGACGGGGATAGTGGGAAAACAAGCCTCGTTGTTGCTCCTCCTGCTGTCGTGGGGAATTGGAAAGCTGAGGCACAAAAATTTGTTCCGGGTGTGAAAGCACTTGTCCATCATGGGCCAAATCGCGCTAAAGGAGCCTCTTTGAAGAAGGCCGTTGAGAACAATGACCTTATTATCACTACGTATGGGACCGCAGTCAGAGACATTGATCAACTCGAAGCATTTGATTGGGCAAAGATTGTCTTGGACGAGGCTCAAGCTATCAAGAATCCTGCTGCTGAAACCTCTAAGCAGCTTCGGCGACTTGACGCTCGCTCTCGTATTGCGTTGACAGGTACTCCAATTGAAAATGGGCTTGGAGATCTATGGTCTATTCTCGATTGGGCTAACCCTGGCTTGCTTGGACCGCGGACGCAATTTATTGCCCAGTTGACCCCTGACCAGAAGCGAGAAACCGGCAATGAGGATGCCTTGAAAGCTTTGAATGGGATCATGGTGTACAGAAGAACTAAGGCTGAGCCTATTATTGCGGCCGAGCTTCCTGATCGCATTGACGAAGTTGATCATTGTGCAATGACTCCGGAGCAGATTGGGTTGTATCAAGCTGTTATTGATTCTCTGATTGAAGAAACTGAAAATAGCGATGAGGGGTCCCCTCAACGTAAAGGTGCTGTCCTTGCGGCAATTACGGCGTTGAAGCAAATCTGCAATCATCCGTTGAATTATCGAGATGATGGTGGTCCGATAGAGGGAAGGTCGGGGAAACTTGACCGTCTTTATGAACTTGTTGAAACTGTTTTTGCAGCTGAAGAGCGACTTTTAGTATTTACCCACTTTGCCACGTGGGGTGAGCGGCTCGCTGGGCATCTCTCTGACAAATATCAGCTCCCTATCGACTGCTACCACGGAGGACTTGGTCGTGGCGCCCGTGACAGGATGGTTGAAACTTTCCAAAATGGATCTGGGCCTGGGGCGATGGTGTTGTCGTTAAAGGCTGGTGGAACTGGGTTGAATCTCACTGCAGCGAATCATGTTATCCTCTACGATCGTTGGTGGAATCCCGCTGTTGAGGATCAAGCTCGGGATAGAGTGTGGCGCATCGGGCAGAAAAATACGGTTATTGCTCACCGTCTAATTTGCCCAGGGACGGTAGACGAACGTGTTGAGGAAGTGGTGGCCGGCAAGCGGCAAATAGCAAATCTTGTTCTTCCTAAATCAAGTTCAATTAGTGATTTAGACGCTGATCAACTCCAACAAGCTTTCGGAATAGATCCTGAATTTATGCTGGAGTACGAGTCTCGCGAGAACGGAGGAGGTCGAGACATTGAACAGTAAACGCGGTTCCGGTAATTCATTGCCAGCCCCTCGTTCCTCTTCGGGTGGGGGTCGGAAAAGGCGTCGACGTAGTCGAAGCAAACCTGATCCGAGAAAATTTTGGGGCAACCCTGAAACACTTCCTAGGCCCATACATGGATTATCTGCGCCACCTGTCACGAATGCTATACCGGCATCTCTCGGCAGGCCACCTATCGCTGGGCAGGAAACAGTGTCGTTAAAGCATCTTGATGCAATCTATGATCGTTCAGTCGGCTTGGCGTTTGCCCTAGCGACAGCTGGCGGGCTTGACCTTCCCGCTCCTGAAGGTGAGGAAGAGTTCGAGGTGGAAGACCAACATAATGCAGTTGTTCAGGTCGTAGATTCGTTTAACGCTATTGAAACTGGTAAGAACGCTGCGGATGGGAATAAGTTCTAATTCGCTCTGTTTGAATTAGAATAGTGCATCTTGGACGAGTAAATCTTCGGTGGGGAATTCTCCAATTTCTATTTCAACCCCGAAAAGTGGGTCTAGGTCTGCGACGAATACATCTTTTGAATTTGCGGGTGATAAAGCGCCTACTCTTCCTATAACATCAACGATCTTCAGTGAATGAGCGCCTTCTGTCAGGTCCCGAGGGTATTGGTGCACGTTTTTCCAGATACTGTTTTTGAGCGTCTCGTTTTCCCAGTCGGTTCCGAGAATCTCATATTCGAGATCTTGTGTATCCAGCAGGAGTGTTTCAACTTGTTGTAGGACTTTTCCTAGTTTTTCTCTCGCATCATTTTCGTTGAGTGGATTGGCCAATCCCGCTACTTTTTTCTTTGTTGAAACTGCCTGGCGAATTGAGAGCTGCTCGGTTACAAGGTCTTCTAAAATTCGAACGGCGTATCCGTTAGGTGTTCTAGCGACGATGGACGCCCATAGGGCTCCTTGTTCTCGTAGGCGCCGCTCTTTTCGTTTGAGGGTTGTTGTCCCGACCTTTAGGGATCCATCGGCGAAGCAAGCGAGGTACAGCAAATTGGGCTGATCCATGTGGCTGCGGAATTCTTGCGGAACTTCATCGACTTTTTTCTTATGTGATTGGTGCAGGTTGGTAGCATAGCGGGCATCGGCGCTAAAGCATTTGGAGCATCTTCTCCCTTGCTGAGGTTTTTCGAGGCATATTTCGTATGAGGAACCAGTTTTGGTCATTGCTGTGTGACCAAGACAGAATTTCTTTGATTCGCTCGTCACTCTGTAGAGCAACGGGTAGTTGAGCGCTGATTCGGTGACGATTCCCTGCTGGTTATCAATTCGAGTGCGGAATACAGGGGCTGAGTCCTGCCAGTGCAATGAGATCAGAACTTTGGTAGATATAGAGCCGTTTGCCACAATTCCGTAGTTTAGCTCTTGTCGTGACGGTGTTCGTGGAGAAAGGCGATGCGAGCGTCGATCAGGGACGTAGACTAGGTTCGTCCGTTATTTGCAGTGCGTATTGCTTAATCGGATTACACTTAGTCCTTGATATTTTGAAAGGTGACTACCTATGTCTTCGGTTCCCCCTCAGCAATGCCTAGTAGCATTAGACGTTGAAGGTGTTCTTACTCCGGAGATCTGGATTGCGGTTGCTGACGAATTTGGTATTGACGGGTTAAAACGAACCACAAAAGATGAACCTGATTACCAGCTATTGATGAATTCGCGTATTGAACTAATCAGGGCGAATAATATTTCTTTACAGGATATCCAATCTGTTATTGCTTCGCTGTCGCCACTTGATGGTGCTTTTGATTTTCTGAATGAGTTGCGTTCTCGTGTTTCGGTAGTTCTTCTTTCTGACACATTTGAGGAATTTATTCATCCGTTGATGGCCCAGCTATCAAATCCGCTGATTCTTTGCCATCGGTTGATTGTTGGCACGAACGGGGTGATTACTGGTTTTGTCGAACGAATTCCGAATCAGAAATTTCACGCTGTTTGTTCATTTCAGGAGTTGAATTATCGCGTGCTTGCGGCTGGTGATTCCTACAATGACCTTTCAATGATCGACCAGGCTGATGCTGGGCTTTTATTTCGGGCGCCGGAGCATGTTAGGTCCGAGAGGTCAGATCTTGTCTGTCATGATGACTTTTCTGATTTGCTTACTTCGATTCAAGACTTTATCGATTCAAGCAATTAATCCCATCTGACTGGTAACGATGAGAACCCCTTAAGTACGCCTGCTTTTGTGCGGGTTGGTGGCCCGTTGCTTCGTATTTTCGGCAGTCGCTCTATTATGGCTTTTAACGCTATTGTTCCTTCGAGTCGCGATAAGGGAGCTCCCAAACAGTAGTGAGATCCAACTCCAAAAGATGCGTGATTGCGAAGGTCGGCTAAATCTCTTGTTATATCGAATGTATTGGGCTCATCCCATGCTTGTGGGTCTCTATTCGCTGATGCAAACATCATGCATACTTTTGAGTTTTCTGGCATTTTGACGCCATGAATAGTCATTTCTTGATTGTTTGTACGAAAGAGGCCGTGAACTGGAGCGTCGTATCGCAGGCTCTCCTCTACTGCATTTGGCAGGAGAGATTGGTCTTTCTTTACAAGATCGAATTGGTTTGGATTTTCCATTAGGCGATGAAGTATGTTCCCGATCATAAGGGTAGTTGTTTCTGATCCTGCGACAAGCAGAAACTGGCAGAAGCCTAAAATTTTCTTCGTTGGTAATTGATTTCCTTCGTGTGTGACCGTGAGAAGTCTGGTTAGTAGATCTTCGGGGTAGTCCTCTTGTGATTGGATATCTTCTTTTCGGTTTTCGATGTGGCTTTCAAAATAGGCAAAGAAGTCTTGATACGCGTTTTTGACTTCATCTGAAGCTTCTCTCCCTCCTGAATATGCGACGGCCTCGGCCATTGGGAGGACCCAACTGCGGAATAGTTCTATGTCTTTGGTGGGTGTACCAAGCATCCAGCACATGACAGTGAGTGGTATGGGCGCCGCAAAGTCGCGGATGATGTCGCCCGATTTTCTGTCAGCTATTGAATCGATCAATGTATGGGTTAGTTCTGTGATGTCGTCTTCCATTTTTTCTATTACTGATGGTTTGAAAATTCTTGAGATCGCTTTCCGTTCGGTTGTGTGTTCAGGTGGGTCGCTTGATACGAGAACTCCGATTCCTGGTTCTGAGAAAGCTAGCCCCGGACCGTATTTTGATGACCAGGTTTTTTCATCTCGGAGCGCTTTGGTTACGTCTTCAGCTCTTGTGATGGAGAAATGGGGAGCTGGTGCAGTTGCATGATGTACTGGGCATTTTTCTCTCATCGATGCAAATACTGCTGCGGGGTCTCTTTGGAAATTCTCGTCTGTGAAGCTGAAGACGACCTGTTGGTTCTTCATGGTTTCGTTCTAGAGTGCTCGAACGAGGTTGGCTGATTGATGTATTGCCGCCATGATGCCGTTTGTTCCGGATGCGTCACCGACAGTGTGGATTTTGTCAGCCATCTCTGGAAGTTCTTCCTTGAGATAGTCGCCAAGCTCCCTGTTTGGGTGATTGTAGGTGACGAGAACCACCGTTCTGGCGGAAAGTGTTCGGATACGTTCTGTGAATGGGACGCCGATGAGTACTTCATCTTCGGTGATGGCCTGCAGGTAATGGCCGCCAATAAAATCGAAGTCTTGAGACATGAGTCTTTCTTTGGCTGCTTCGACGGTTGCTGGAGGGTATGGCAGTGAAGCGCCGAGACTTTCGTATCTACTGACAAAAGTTACTTTCATCCCCTGTTCGAGGAGCTTGTCGGCGACAGAAATAGCTTCGAATGTTCCGGTGTCATCAAAAACAACTGCGGGGCCTGTCGTAGTTACTCTTCCGCCGAAGCCGAAGATATCCCAACTTGAGTAGACGTGGTCGAGGTTGAATCCTTTGAGAGGAGAGATAGGGGTTGTTAGTTGGAATCCGTCTCTGCGCGGTGTTGATCCTGTAGCGATGATGATTCTGTCTGGGTTTATTTCTTTCACGATGTCGGGGTCAACCAGTGAATTGAGGGTGACGTTGATTTCAAGGCGTTCCATTTCTGATTCCAGCCACTTTGTTATTGATCCGATATCAGCCCTGTTTGGGGCTGTTGCCGCAATTCTTACCTGCCCTCCGAGATCCTTGGTTGCTTCGTGCAGGTGTACTTGGTGTCCCATTATCGCTGCTGTCCGTGCAGCTTCTAGGCCTGCTGGGCCTCCTCCTACGATAAGTATCTTCTCGATTGTTTTTGGTGTGCCTTCGGGTTCAAAGGTAACTTCTGTTTCTTGTGCTGCGGCGATATTCACAACGCATCCGAGTTTTCCAGTTGACATGATTTGTCCGACGCAGCCGAAATTTGATCCGATGCATGGTCGAATTTGGTCGGTTTTCCCTTGTTTTGCTTTGTTGACAAGCCCTGGGTCGGCTATTAACGCTCGGACCATTGATACCATGTCGGCTTGGCCTTCTCTGACGATCGTGTCTGCATGGTCGAGGGTCATGATTCGTCCGACAACGATCGTTGGTTTAGTTAGTTGCTTGGTGATAGGTTTGTTGGCTGGCATTTCATGGCCGAGAGGGTCATCCATCGGGGAAAGTAATTTGTGGAATCTCCAATAGGAGCCCATGTGGAGTGAGATGTAGTCCACATGGGGTTCCACAATCTTTGCTATTTGTGCATTGTCTTCTGCAGTTAGTCCCCCTGGTATATATTCTTCGTTGGGTAGGCGGATTCCAACACATATGTCGGTTCCGACTTCTGCCCGTATCGCTTCGATAATCTCCATGAGAAATCGCATCCTGTTCTCCAACGATCCCCCGTACCTATCAGTTCGAATATTATTTGCCGGTGAAAGGAACTGCTCGATTAGATAGCCGCTGGAAGCATGGATATCTACTCCGTCGAGCCCTCCGTCTCGACAGCGGCGAGCTGCAGCTGCGAAGGCGTCGACCATTTCTTCGATCATGGGGATCGTCATTGCTGTTGGTATTCCTCCGGCGATTGGGTTGGGGATTGCGCTAGCTGAGATTTGGAATGTGCCTTTCCCTGGTGCCCGCGCAGACCCTGGATGGTAGATTTGCTGGAGTATTTTCATGCCGTGAGGTCGCAGAGCATCTGATAGTTCTTTGTAGAAAGGGATGACGGCGTCGTCATGGAGTGGAATGATGCTTCTCATCGCAGGTGAAGATAGATGTACGCCGGTGGCTTCGAGTGTGCTCATCCCTACCCCACCTACGGCTCTTGCTTCGTGGTAGGCGATTAGTCTTTTCAGGGGAAGGGCGGTTGAGTGCGCTGAGCGTACAATTCGGTTTGGGATGGTTATCGGCCCGACATTTATTGGCTCAAACAGTTTTTCGTACATGCCGGTCCCCCATTCCCGTTATCTCTATTTTCTAGCCTCTTGGTTCCCTGTCAAGTCCTAAGCATCTTTCTCCGAGTATGTTCCTCATGATGTTTGATGTTCCTCCCATAATTGTGTAGGCGGGAGCGTAGGCAAGTCCACGTGATGTGTGAGTATCAAGGGTTGCTTCTGGGCCGAGGATGCGATTAACGAATTGGGCTACCCTCCATTCGTGTTCCGTGCAGAAGCATTTTGTCGCTGCGCTGAATCCGGCAGGAGCTTGGCGAAGCACTTCGCGATATACGAGGAGTTTCCCTATGCGGTATCCTGATTCGAGTGTGCTGATTTCTTGGCGTGTGAGGGGGTCGTCTGTGTTTGCGTATTTGAGTGCCTCGTCATATAGGGCTTTGTTTGATACGAGTCTGTCTATTCCTCCTCGTTCGTGTTCGAGTTGACGCATTGTCTGTTTAAATGCTTCCCCCTCAACACCGACGAGGTTTTCGATCGGTACGTGAACGTCGGTGAAGTAGACTTCGCAGAAGTGGCGGTTTTCGGTCATGTCAGTAATCGGCCGGACTTCTATTCCAGGTAAGCCCATGGGGACTATAAGTTCAGATATGCCTCTGTGGGGTGGTCCTTCCGTATTGGTTCTACAGATCAAATAGCAGTAGTCTGCGACGGCTCCGAAACTGGTCCATATTTTTTGTCCATTTACAATGAATTCGTCTTCATGTCGAATTGCTGATGTGGATAGTGAGGCTAAGTCAGATCCGGAATCAGGTTCGCTCATTCCGATGCACCAGGTGGTTTCTCCTGAGAGCATGCCGGGCAGGTATTCTGCTTTTTGGTCTTCTGTTCCATATGCGATGAGTGCTGGTCCCATTTGCCGGTCGGCGAACCACATTGCTGCGATCGGGGCTCCGTGTGAGATCATTTCTTCTGCGACGATGAGGCGGTCAATGGGTGGTCGTTCTTGACCTCCGTATTTTTTTGGCCATCCCATTCCGATCCAGCCTTCATCAGCCATGATACGGGCGAATTCTTTTGAGAATCCGTTGATCCAGCTGTCGTTATGCCGCCCGTATTCTTTAACGCCTTCTTGGGCTACTTTTTGGGCCCGTGCTTGGAGTTCGAGTTGGCCGTCAGTGAGGGAAAAGTTCAACATTAGGTATTGGCTTTGAGCCAGGTGAGGATTTCTTCGGTATGTTCATTTGTTTTTGGCCGTTTGAATACATGTTGGATGATGCCTGAGCCGTTTATTAGGAATGAGGTTCGTTGGAGTCCCATATAGACCTTGCCGTAGTTTTTTTTCTCTCCCCATACTCCGTATTTTTCGATAATTTTCCGGTCGGGGTCTGGTAGGAGCGGGAAAGCGAGTTGATGCTTTTGTGCGAATCGTTGGTGGCTGTCGTTATCGTCAGGTGATACGCCTACTACTGCAATGTTTTGTGTGGCGAGTTTTTTGAGGTTTGTTTGGAGATTTTGTGCTTGTTTTGTGCAGCCGGGAGTGTTGTCTTTGGGGTAGAAGTATAGGAGGAGGTGCTGTCCTTTAAAGTCGGAGAGTTTTATTTCTTCGCCGGTGTGTGTTTTTGCTTTGAAGGCTGGAGCTTTTGTTCCTTCTTCCAGCGGTTGCGGTTTGGGCGCCATTGAGCCTCCTTGGTGAGGGTTTCTTATTTGGGGTCCTGCATCTACTTGCAGAGTATCAGGCGAAAACCTCGACGGAAAAGTTGCTATTGAGTGCGTGGTTGTGTGAGGTTTTCGAGTTGGGATACGAGAACGCTGACAAGGTACTGGCCGCTGCTTTCGGGTGATACGGGAAGGGTAAGTTGCTGGTCTCGTGATAGGAGCGAGTATCCATAGATTGATGAGAGGACGAGTCGGGTCCAGTGTGTTTTTTCTGGGTCTGTGATGCCTAGGCGTTCGAGTACGAGGTCTAATGGCCTCTGCACTGCCACTATAGCGTCACGGAGTTCTTGGTCGTCGCCGGGCGGGTGGATTGTTGCTGTAAAGGACCCTGGTCGGGTTATGGCGAATGTGAATTGTGCTTGGAGTATTGCTTCTACGGCGGTGAGGCCAGATCGTCCTAGGGCTGCGTCTGTTACTGTGTGGGCAAGCTGGTCAAGGCTTCGTAAGGCGATTTCTCTTCGTAGTCCATTCATTCCGTCTACATGGGCATAGAGTGACTGGACGCGGATTCCTGTTTTGTCAGCGACTTCAGATAGGGAGATGTCGGCTACATTTCCTTTTTCTGTGAGGATTTGCTCGGCTGCGTCTATGACTTGTGTTTTTGAGATTCCGATTGGTGCCGCCATGGTTTCTTTCTTTTTTTGGGATACAGGTTGTAAATTGTATCTAATTATATCAGACTTAAGTCTAATGATATTAGACTCTGTGGAAATGGTAGAAATCGGTAGTGATGACCCCTACGAGGTGTCTGCACTATACGCTGCTCGTGGGTGGGGCGATGGGTTGCCGCTGGTTGCCCCCACTGCGGATAGAGTCGACGAAATGCTCGCTTTCCTCGGGGACGTGGACCCTGATGAGGTGATAGCTACGCTTGCGCCCCGTTCAGGCGAGGCGACTCGTAGGGCCATAGCGGTAAACGCGGTATTAGCTGGCTGCTCCCCGAAGCATCTTCCTGTTCTGATCTCAGCGGTTCGGGCTCTGAGTGCCCCCGAAATCAATCTCCGCGGTGTGAATGCGACGACGCATTGTGTCGCTCCCCTTTTGATCGTTCACGGGAAATACGCTGTTGAAGCAGAGTACAACGGAGGGCTTGGCGCTTTTGGCCCCGGAAATATTTCGAACGCTGTGACCGGTAGGGCGTTGAGATTGATTCTTCTCCATATTGCAGGAGCCACCCCGGGCAATGGAGATGCCTCTACGCAAGGCGGTCCCGCAAAATACAGCTATTGTGTCGCCGAGAATTTACAGGACTCGCCATGGGGAAGCTACGCATCTACCACTGGAGTCGACGCTGAATCCGCGGTTACGGTTCATTGTGGGGAAGCCCCGCATAATGTGCACGATATGGAATCCTCAGAGCCAGCACCCATTCTCGATAAGATTGCTTCTTCCATGTGCTCGTGGGGCCAGAATAATGCTCCTATTAGTCAGGGGGAATACT
>PBIQ01000019.1 GCA_002720485.1 Acidimicrobiaceae bacterium | reverse complement strand
TTCATTCACTGGTGCCGCTTCATCTGGGTATCTTGGAAAGGTCTCTCAGGCCAGTCAAGAAGAACTCCAGGGAGCCGATTACGAAAAACTCCGCGAAGACACCATCATCTACGGATCTCCCGAAAGCGTTATCGAGAAGATCAAGTACATGAAAGAAGTCACCGGAGCTGACTCACTCATTCTGCACTTCCCCCCATACAACACTCGGGAACAAAACGCCCGCGTGCTTGCCCAATTCGCAGAAGACGTTATCCCGAAATTCCGATAACGCTGTGACAGTTACCCCTGAGCGATGGGGAGTGATCGACGAAGAATCGATCCAAGAAGCCCGAGAACTTCTCGGTGTCCCGCTGCGTCGAGACAGGATGCAATGGAACGACTATGCAACCCAAGATGCGATAAGACAGTTCGCGGACGGGGTTGGCGACAAAAATCCGCTTTGGCGAGATTCGGACTACGCGTCGAAGACCCGCTGGGCCAGTCTCCTTGCCCCGCCCAGCTTCCTTTATTCCGTTGACGCGACCATCGTCGCCCCGAAATTGCCTGGCGTTCAATGGATCTATGCTGGAACAAGGTGGCGTTGGTATGACGTGATTCGGGTCGATGACAAATTTGATGTATCCGTCGTGTTCACGAAAATAGAGGAAAAAACCGGGAAAAGATTTGGACTGTGGGTCCTGCAAACCGGTGAGATCACATACCGAAGAGACGACGGCTCCCTTTTATGCCTTGCTGAAGGCAGGGTAGCTCGAACTCCTAGACGGGAAAACAAAAAACCCGAAACGAAGAAGGAGAAAGCACAACGACCAGCCCCCGAAGCTAGCTACAGCCCTGAACTTACAACAGAATCCCGCCGCGGAAACTTAGACAGAATATGGGAGGAAACCCAAATAGGTGACGTAGTCGGTCCCGTGAGCCAGCCATTAACGCTTAACCGGATCTTTCAATGGTATACCGGGGCGCAAGGCGCGCTTCACTACGGCGGAGCCCATGGAGATGCAGTACGGTACCGACGACGCCACGACGACTATGAAATCAACAAGGAAACAGGCGCCAAGGACTCAGCAGCCCGAGGCCACTTCTCATCGAAAGAGGGAAAAGACGTTGGAATGGGAGGAGCGTACGATGTCGGCCTCCACAGAATCGCATGGGTCATAGAGATGATCACCGACTGGATGGGAGATAACGCCCACCTAGCTGAAGTCAATGTCGATGTGCTCAGACCGAACCTCGTCGGCCACACAACGTTCTTTTCAGCAAAAATCACGAGTAAGTGGTTTGATGAACACCCCTTTGTTGCTCTAGAAATAGAAGGAAGAAATCAGTTTGATGATTTAAGTACGAGGGGGACGGCTTTAGTGGCCCTACCTTCAGGTGAACATGGACCAGTATCCCTTCCCCTCTTCGGGGGAGACGCTGAGAGATGGACACAAAACCCAGATTCCAATTGACCACTTGAACAGGAGAAAAGTGTTACTTAACGGAGTTGAGATCGAACATACAAACATGCGGGATGTCTTCCTCGCACGAACCGCGCTCGGTGATAAGCCACTTTTGATCTGTGACGGTGAAACCTTGACATACGTAGACGCCGATGAGCAGTCAAACCGAGTCGCAAGCACCCTCATCGAGTACGGCGTCGGCAAAGGCGATGTCGTAGCAACCTTTATGTACAACTCTGTCGACCACGCTGCGGTGTGGTACGCATGTGTCAAACTCGGCGCCATCTTTGCTTCTCTCAACGTATCTCTTGCTCCTAATGAGCTCGTTTACAGCCTCGGCGACACGAACGCAAAAGTATTGATAGTGGACAATGAACTCATTGACGTCTACAAAGAAGCCCGACCGAACTTCACTCACCAGCCTGTCGAAATTCTATGGCGCGGCTCGAATACGAATGGCTTTATTCCCTTCGACAACCTCTATGAAGGTGACAATATGCTGCCAGATGTCGAAATTGCCCCCAACGACCCCATGTCGATTATTTACACCGGAGGAAGTACGAGTATGCCCAAGGGGGTTTTGGCACCGCACCTTCACTACATAGGAGCTGCTGAGCGTTACAAAGAAATAACCCAGTCCCAGCCAGATGACGTCCACTTCGCCAATTCACACTTCTTTCATGTTGGTGGGCAACAATTCGGAGTCATGGGGCCTCTCTATTGTGGAACCACAGGAGTCATGACTAAATGGTTCAGTGTGTCAAAATATTGGGACATAGCCCGAGAAACTGGAGCAACGATCATAGATCCTATCGGAACGATGATTTCTGCACTGCTAACCCGAGACCCATCTCCGCAAGACCGAGACCATCAAGTACGAGTTGGCATCGGAATCGCCTCAGGGCAGGTTCGATCAGCTTTTCGAAATGAATTCGAAGAACGCTTCGGGGTTCCCCTCCTGGAAGTCTACGCAATGACAGAAGTAGGCGTCCTTCTTTGCAGTGAACGCATTGACGACAAAACTGAAGACAGTTGCGGAAAGACCTATGGGTGGGCCGATATTTCTATCGTGGACGAAAACGACTGCCCAGTCCCAACAGGAGAACAAGGGCAGATCTTGCTTCGCCCAAATGGAGCGAACTGCTTCATGTTGGAATACATCAACAAGCCGAAGGAAACGATCCAGGCATGGAAGAATCTCTGGTACCACAGTGGTGATATCGGGTATCTAGATGATGATGGCTACCTCCACTTTGTCGGCCGACAGGCACACTGGGTCCGCGTGCGCGGTGAAAATGTTTCAGCATTCGAAGTAGAAAAAGTTCTAACGAGTCATCAATCGGTAAAGGATTGCGCGATTGTTGGAGTTCCTGGAGATTTAGGCGAAGAGGACATCAAGGCATATATCCATCTTGAGGACGGTGAAGACCTCAGCCCGGAAGAGGTCGTCGAATGGTGCGAAGAGCATCTCGCATATTTCAAAGTTCCAAGGTTTATAGAATTCGTAACCGAATTTCCCCGAACGATCACAAAACAAGAAATAGAGCGCCATGCCTTGCGTGACCGAGGCCGTGGCGACGCATGGGACCGGTTAGGGGAAGAGAAATAGCAGATGTACCGAAATTCAAGAGTTAGCTAGCGGAGAATCTTTGTGCCAAGACAAACTGACCCCAAGAACTTAGAACGCTTATTAGAAGCAGCAGCAGACCTTTTTCTCATGGAAGGGTATGACGGTGCGAGCATGCAGCAGCTTGCTGACAGTGTAGGGCTCCATAAGTCAAGCTTGTACCACTATGTGTCTGGGAAAGAAGACCTGCTTGGGAAATTGACAAGTGAAGCGCAAAGCGATGCCGAAACAAACATGGCGCTAGCAGAGGCGAAAGATAATAAAAGAGAGGCAATGATTGATGCTCTTACTTTCGCTATAGACCAAACGTTAAATGACCTCGGGAAAGTTAGTTTGGTGCTGCGGCAGAAGCCTGACAGCGTCACAGGTGAACAAATCACAGAGAGAAGAAGAGAGCACGATAGAAGGCTCTCAGCGATCATCGAAGCAGCTCAGCAAAGCGGTGATGTCAGAGATGACATCCATCCCGTTCTCTTATCGCGGCTACTGTATGGAATGATTGCCTGGCTGGTTGAATGGTATGACCCAAAACGTACGCGATTCGATAAGGAAGAGATCCGCAACGCTATCCTCTCAGTGATACTCAACGGAACTGTCAAAAAAGAAGAAGAGTAACACGTATTTGGCCTAGTAAATTGCGGACAAGCCCACAAGATGACCTCTGCTGGATCGTTTATTCCTGGTTCCTAATTTTGAATCCATATCCTGGGAGAGACTTGACAATTCAACACTAGGTAAGCCAATCTAGATTAAATCAACCGAATGGTTGGTTAATATAATTACAGACGCAAAGGGTCATATGTCTGCCGTATACCTTCCCTTAGCCGGACTAAGGGTCGTTGAATTTTGCTGGGTCTGGGCTGGCCCAATGATGGGCCAACATCTCGCAGACCTTGGCGCGGAAGTCGTCAAAGTGGAGTGGTATAAACGCTTCGACTTATACCGAACTAGAGGGGTTGAGCGGCTTAGGGGCTCCATGTCTGAAGAAATCAGACGAGAATCCTCGTATTCATTTCAGAGTTTAAACCGCAACAAACTGGGCTTCGCCACTGACTTAAAACGCGAAGAAGGCCTCCAACTCGTTAAAGATCTCATCGCAGAATCCGATATTCTTCTAGAGAACTTCACTGTCGGAACGCTCGACCGGCTCGGCTTACCCCCTGAAGAACTTGACCGGCTTAATAGCCGCCTAGTTTCCATATCCCTCAGCGCCACTGGTCGAGGAAGCACAATCGAATCTCTGCGTTCCTATGGCCTTATGCTCTCAGCACTTGGAGGGTATGAAAGTCTCGTAACCGACGAAACCGATGAATTCATCGGCTCGCCAACATTTGTCATGAGCGACCCCAATGCAGCACTTTTCGGCGTATTCGCTGCACTTGCAGGTAGCCTCCACGCCCGAAAAACAGGGGTAGGGGCAACATACGAGTGCTCCCAGATAGAAGCCGTGGCGAGCCTAATGCAAACTCCAGAAAGGACAGAAACGAAGGAATCATCACAGGAAGGAATCTTTGAGACTCTCGACGGCGACTTCGTTGCAGTATCTATCAATACACCTTTAGAGAAGAAATCATCTTTTGATTCCTCGGACTCGCTCCAAGAGTGGATACACGCAACAGAGACAACTGAGGTGCTTGCAGAAATCCGAAACTCTGGAGGCGCTGCAACAAAAATAGAAGACCTCGGACAGACCGAACACTCAGAGATTTTTGCCGGAACCGATGTCCGGCAGGCCTGCTTGCACCCCATTACCGGTGAACGTGACATCGTTGCTACTCCTTGGAGCGTCAACGGACAAAGAACTCCGATCAGAAAACCAGCTCCAACCCTAGGTGAAAGCAACGATCACGTACTTCGGAATATTCTCGGGCTGACAGAAGCCGAAATCAATGACGTGCACGAATCCGGAGTGACACATGAAAGCTGAGTGCTTTACGGAGACTAAGGCCAGATGCGTATGCGGAACCCACAACGATCTATAGCAACAACGAAGGCCTTTCTCGAGGGTTCAAGTGGATAACTACGAAACCATACCTGAAGTCATCCATCACGTATGTCTAAAAAACCCGGAGAAAGACGCAATCATTGAAGGGCAGACAAAAGTCACCTACAAAGAACTGGACGAGAAAGTAGCCAGTTGCGCGAAAGCTTTTACCGAAGCTGGGGTGCAACTCGGCGACCGTATAGGGCTTTGGGCACCGAATTCGACGCAATGGATCGTCATTGCGTTAGCTATCCAAACAGTTGGAGCTGCGCTCGTTCCTATCAACACTCGATACAAGGCCAATGAAGCCGCCTACCCGCTGCATAAATCAAAAGCAAAGTTCCTCTTCACAGCTGACGGCTTTATGGGGATAGAAGGCTCCGAGGCTGTTGCAAGAGTCAAAAAGGATGGTGGAACTGACATTCGCATAATCAACATCAACGGTGAAGACACAACGGAGAACTCACTTTCATCCTTTCTTTCCGCTGGGGAAAGCATTAATGAAGACCAGCATGTTCAAAACCAAAGAGAGATCTCGGCCTCCACACTGTGCGATATTATGTTCACCTCAGGAAGCACAGGAAAACCCAAAGGAGTTCGACACCTCCACGGTCCGACGGTTCGCCAAACCTTCAACACGATAGAAGAAAATCAACTTACCTCATCAGACCGCATGTTGGTCATCAACCCTTTTTTCCATGTCTTCGGATACACAGGAGGTTGGGTCCCGGCGCTATTTAGTGGGGCAACCGTTTATCCGCTCCCTGTTTTTGATGTTGAGCACGTGTTAAACATCATCCAAAGTGAAGGTATCACCTATTTTCCAGGGCCTCCCACAATCTTCCATTCCCTTCTAGAACACCCACGACTAGACGAATACGACATGAGCTCGCTTCGGTTCTCTCTCACAGGCTCAGCAGATGTTCCCGTTGACCTCATTCAGAAAATGCTGGATGAACTCACCTTTGAACGGGTTGTGCAGGCTTACGGGATGACCGAATGCGGAACAGCAACAAATACCGTAGCGACCGACAGACCCGAAATCATCGCAACCACAATAGGAAAAGCATCAAAAGACTTAGAAGTTCGCATAGTCGACGAGAAAAATAACCCCGTGGCTTTTGGAGAAAAAGGCGAAATTGTCGTTCGTGGATATGCAGTTATGGATGGGTACCTAGATGATGATGAGGCTACAGCAGCAGCGATAGATCATGAAGGCTGGCTACATACTGGTGACCTTGGAACATCTGATGAACAGGGCTACTTCAAGATCCTCGGCAGGATAAAGGACATGATTATCGTCGGCGGTTTCAACGTTTACCCAGCTGAGGTAGAAGATATAATGCGAGAACACCCGAGTATTCGGGATGTTGCGCTTATCGGCGTTCCAGATGAACGACTAGGTGAAGTGGGGTGCGCATTCGTGATCTTACGTGAAGACACGCAACCAGATGACATTTATCTCTGGTGTCGAGAGAATATGGCAAATTTCAAAGTCCCGCGCTATATCGAATATCTCGACGCATTCCCCCTAACAGGATCAAACAAAATATCGAAGCTCGACCTTCGTGAAATAGCTAATAGAAAAAAGTTAGGCCAATAGCGTGTCTCGTGAACCTGTCATCGTAGGTATCGGCTTATCAGACTACCCAAAAGCACCACACCTTGACTCTCTTATGCACATCTCACAGGCTACCCAGCGGGCCCTGGAGGATTGCGGTCTCGCGCTCAGCGATATCGACGGATTCGCCTGTGCGACTATGCCCACAGATCCAGAACTACACGTCGAAGCTATCGAACATTTGGGATTAACTCCAAGATGGCTCAACACAACCTATACCGGAGGTTCTGCAGCTCAATTTCAAATCCCTGATGCAATCGCCGCCATACGAGAAGGCCGAGCTGAGGCGATCCTCTTCGCCTATGGATCCGATTTTCTCTCGCGATACGGGCGGACACTTGGCACAGGAGGCCTTACGGTTGAAGACGGCCTATCCGGACCGCTACTCTACGAACAACCATACGGAAGCACCATCGCCACCTGCTACGCCCTAGCTGCCACCAGGCACATGGCTGAATATGGGACACGCCCCGAACAGCTCGCTGAAATAGCAGTAGGAGTTAGAGAATTCGCAAGCATGAACCCCAACGCCATGTACCGTGAACCCCTAACGGTCGACGACGTTCTCGCTAGCCCTATGATTGCAGACCCGCTCCATTTACTGGATTGCTGTGTTGTTTCCGATGGAGGAGCAGCATTCATCATCACCACCGAAGAGCGCGGCAAAGACCTACAACAATCCCCAATTCATATACTCGGAGCCGCGGGAGCGAATTCGCACTGGCACATTCATTCAATGCCAAACTTCAGCACAACGGCCGGAACCGCAAGTAGCACGGAAGCCTATCAACAAGCCGGCGTGCAACCTGAAGACATTGACACCATCCAGTTCTACGACTCTTTCACAATTACGGCTCTCCTATTGCTGGAAGACCATGGGTTCTGCGGAAAAGGAGAGGGCGGAGGATTCGTTGAAGAAGGCCATCTCCGTAAAGGAGGTTCGCTTCCGATGAATACAGACGGTGGTTCATTGTCAAGCTGCCATTCCGGAATGAGGGGAACGATGCTTATTACCGAAGCGGTTCGGCAACTACGAGGCCATGGTGGAGATTCACAAGTTCCTGATTGTGAGCTCGCTCTCGCTGCTGGCTGCGGTGGATTGCTTTCCTATATAGGAACAACGATATTGGGAAGAGACCGACGATGATAGACGTTATTGCAGACCAGCCTTGGAATAGGGGACCGATGGACCCTGGCCCTATCGACCGAGAGTATTTTGAGGCAGCTGCGCAAGGCAGGCTCATCATACAGAAATGTACAAATTGCGGAAATACGCAGTTCCCTCCGAAAACGCTTTGCGTATCGTGTGGTCAAACGCCGGAATGGATCGAAACATCAGGCAAAGGGCAGGTGCACACGTTCACGATAGTACGGAGGCACGGTATCGAACCGTTCTCAGGTCTACCCCCTTTCGTGCTCGCAATGATCGATCTCCCCGAAGGGGCTCGGCTTATGGGAAACGTCACTGATATAGATGTAGAAGATGTACATGTTGGACAAAACGTGGAAGCGTACGCATGGCGAATCAATGAGACTTTAGCGCTTCCCCTGTGGCGACCAGCCCAGAACTAGGCCCATATGCAAACACTCGCTTCAGATTTACGTTTCCCAGAAGGCCCTATCGCCATGCCAGATGGCAGTGTGGTCCTTGTCGAACTTGCTCGCGGCACTCTCAGCAGAGTTGATGCCGAAGGAAACGTAAGCGTTATCGCCGAATTAGGTGGAGGGCCAAACGGAGCAGCCATAGGTCCCGACGGCCATATCTATGTCTGCAACAATGGAGGATTTGATGACCAGACAGACCCATCTGGCCGGTTCGCTTCACAAATGCCTCGAGAATACCTCGGGGGGTCAATACAGCGCGTGAACATTCGAACAGGAAAATCAGAAAACTTATACCGCGAATGTAACGGTCATAGTCTCCGAGGGCCTAACGATATTGTCTTTGACCAAGTTGGAGGATTCTGGTTTACAGATCTAGGGAAGACATGGCCTCGAACGCATGATCATGGAGGCGTGTACTACGCGTCGACTGATGGGAAACACATTCAAGAAGTAATTTACCCTCTTATTACTCCGAATGGTATAGGGATATCTCCAGACGGATCCACCCTTTACGTCGCAGAAAACACCACGGGAAAACTTTACCAGTGGACAATTACCGAACCCGGCAATCTTGAGTTAGGGGAAAGTTCTCGACCGCAGGCACAACTGCTCTACGCATTACCAGATGGTCTTCGCTTTGACTCGCTTGCCGTTGATGCAGAAGGATATGTCAATGTTGGTGTTCTCTCTTTAGGGTCCATGGACAAAAACGCTGGGGGTATTTGTGAAATCTCTCCAAATGGAGAGGGAAGAATCATTCCAACAGGCGACCCTATGACCACCAACATTTGTTTTGGCGGTGAAGATTGTATGACTGCATACATCACCTGTTCCGATTCGGGAACCCTCCGCTCTTTATCATGGCCACGAAAGGGAATCAGGCTCCCTTTTTACGATAAGGCCCTTTGATATTTCGCCAATTGCGAAGCACAATTGATTATGTAATACTTAATTTACCAACCATACGGTTGGGAATGGGCGCTTGATTGCAGCATCGGGTGTCCGTATTTTCAATGAGATGGGGAAAAGATATGAATGAAGATCTTGAGATCATGATTGATACGAAGAATGGCGAGTGGATTGACCTTGGGTTGCCCAACAGCGAACCAGGCGAGAACGCAATGATGATTCTTCGAATCAGTGAAGAGAATGGAAGCTATACGGCGCTCATAAAATCTAAAGCTGGAACAGTTATCCCTCCACACACCCACTTGGGTGAAACAGTGGTTTTTGTGCTTCAAGGTGACCTGCAATACCGTGGCGGCGTCGCATACGAGGGTGGGTACATCTATGAGCCAGCTGGAGCCGTTCATGAAGCCACTAAACATGATACTGATACGATCTATTTTGTTCATGTGGCAAACGGTGCGATTTTCATGAATGAAGATGGGACAGAAGGCCCGACGTATACATGGCGAGAAGTGAAAGCAATCGTCGACGCGCATAATGCCACAAAAGCAGAAGCTGCAGCATAGACATCAGTCGTCACTGATACCCAATTTCGGGAGGAAACTATGGGAAAGACGGTACTAGTAACTGGTGCGGGATCCGGTTTCGGCCGAGGAGCTAGCATTGCTTTGGCCGAACGCGGCCACAATGTCATTGCCACGACTGAAACCGAAGAACAAGCTACTGAGCTTGCAGCAGCTCATCCAGAGCTACAAGTTGAGAAGATCGATATCACTACCAATGATGTCGACAAAGTGACCCAATGGGACATTGACGTACTTATAAACAATGCGGCTATGGGTCAAACGGGTCCGATGGCCGATGTACCAATGGAACGTATACGAGCGATCTTTGAAGTTAATGTCTTTGGCACATTGTCAATAACGCAAAAAGTACTCGCAGGAATGATCAATCGCGGCGCAGGACGGGTTATTGTGATGTCCTCAATAGGAGGTCTGCATTCATTTCCCGCATTCGGCCCATACAACATGACCAAACACGCTCTTGAGGGCATGGGGAAAGCCATGCGTATAGAGCTAGAACCACAAGGCATAGATGTAACCATGATCAACCCTGGACCCCATGACACAGGCTTCAATGATTCTATGGCGGAATCAATGTGGGAATGGTTCGGTGAAGACTCTTTACAATCACCAAATATGGAGATGTTTACCATGATGCGAACGGCCGCGACTTCGGACCAGATGGATCCGAAAGCTGTGGTGGACAAACTCGTAGAGTTGGTTGAAGCTGAAACTACGAAAGAACACAACATTGTTCCCGAAGACGGAGTTGAAGAACTCAATGAGGCTACGGGGCTAGAACACTAGAATTAAATTTAAAGCTTTCATAAGGGGGAAGTATGACTGCAGTAGAAGGAAATCCATACGCAGGAAACAAAAGGTACCATGACATATACCCAGAAATGGGTACAGGGGAAGTCTCCACGGAACCTTACTATTCGGAAGAGTATTACCAGCTAGAGAAAGAATACCTATTCAAAAAATGCTGGATTAACGCTTGCCGCTTGGAACAAATTCCTAAAGCCGGCGACTACATCGTTAAAGAATTACCGGTATGTGATACCTCGGTCATCGTTGTGCGCCGCAAAGATGGAGGGGTCAATGCCTTTCATAACGTGTGCTCTCATAGAGGAAACAAGATGGCGTATGAAGATACCGGAAATATCCGATCATTCAACTGCCGATTCCATGGATGGACCTACGATCTAGAGGGCGACCTTGTCGTCGTCCCAGATGAGGAAAATTATTTCGATCTTGATAAGTCTTGTCTAGGGCTGACGCCGGTCAGCGCAGGCGAATGGCAGGGTTTTGTCTTCATCAATGTCGACCCGAACCCCAAAGAGACACTAAGTGAATATCTAGGAGATCTTGCCAAAGGCCTCGACGGTTACCCATTCGAAGAAACCTCAGGTCAGGTCTACACCTTCGAAACAGTGGTAAATGCGAACTGGAAACTAGTGAAGGACGCTTTCCAAGAGGTTTGCCATACCCCTTACCAGCACAACAGGTCACTGCCTGATGCGTACATCAGCGAAGCAAACCCGTACACGCGTTTTATCGACATGGCTGTAGTTGGCCACCATGCTCGGGCGTCGCTCTTTGGGAATATGGAGCATCAGCCCAGTCCGTTGGCCATGCACGCTTATGGTCATGGGGCGACGATTGCTAGTGCTTCTATGGTCGACGGAGAGGAAGTGTCCGCAGCGTTGGCGCCCCCGGGAATTAATCCCACCGGTAGTTCGGACTGGTCGTTTGAACTGCACGTGTTTTTCCCTTCCTTCTTTTTGGCATTGACTCACGGAAGTTATTTCACCCACCAGTTCATTCCTCTAGGTGTCGATAAGACGCACTGGTTTTCAACAACCTGCTATCCAACGCCAACGACTGCAGCTGAGCGTTTCAGCCAAGAGTACAGTCGAGTGATGTTTAGAGACATCATGAATGAGGATGGCCGGCAAATAGAAGAAACTCAGTCCATGCTGAAATCAGGAGCGAAAAAGACATTTGTCCTAAAGGATGAAGAATTGTTTATCCGTCAGGGCCTATGGCAAGCCCACAAAATGATTGTTGAAAACGGGGGGTTACCTGAATGACATCTTCATTTCCTGACGGTTTCGATGATCTCTCTGCATGGACGGAATGGGACCTTGAAACAATGGCAGAACGAAGCCACAAGCGATCACTCTCGTCCATGGAAGAGCTACAGGCCTTTTACGATTCGATGCTTCCGCGAATGGGAGATATTCTCAGCTATCTTGCTACGGTTCCAATGTCCGATGATATGAATCCAGAGGACTGCACTCTTTTGAATCTTACAAAATCTATGGCAGAAGTAGCACCAGCTATCGAACAGTTTTTTGAACCCACAATTTCATTCGGATTTGATACGACGCGTTGGGAACACGGCCCAGAGTAAAAACTGGCTAATTAGAGTTAGCCGTATACGCTCCGCCGAGAACGATAACTGTTCCGACAATTGCCCATACGGTGACATCGTCGTCACGAAAAACGACGCCGAGGACTATCGCAACAATTGGAATGAGATAGGTCACAATTGATGTGCGGACGGCACCTACCCTCCCGTTCAGTTCAGCTGCGAGAGCGTACGCTATGCCAGTACCTCCTGCTCCCAGCGCGAAACAAGCGATCATTGGCCCCCATCCGAATCCACTGTTAGTAGCTCCGATGATGCCATATGGGGCGGAGAGAATCACGGCGAAAAGAAGCGCCCACCGGACAACTGGAATAGCTCCGTATTTTCGCTGAAGAGGTCCGGCGATATGCACGGCAACCGCATATGAAAGGACAGCAAGTACAACGAGAAGCACACCTAGAGCATTTGTCCCATCTGTTGTGACTTCAGGAATGCCGATGAGGACAAGGCCTCCCAGGCCTGTTGCGACACCTAGAAGTTGTTTCGATGCGGTTGGTATCTTGAACATCACCAATCCGACAAGCACAGTAAGGATGGGCATTGCACTATTAAGCATTCCTGTCATCGAGGAATTTATCCATTGTTGGGCGACAGGGAACATGCTTAGCGGGAACGCCATCCAAGTCACCCCGAGCCACATAACCTTTTTTCGATCTTCGGGTTCAATCTGTGGCGCCCGGATAGGTACCGCCCATAACGTGAGGCATCCGAAGCCGATACGGAAAAAGGTAACAAGACCTGGAGAGAATGCTTCTAAACCGATATCGATGAAGAAAAACGAAGCTCCCCAAATTCCGGCTGCCCCGAGGAGAAGCCCCCAATCTAGAAGTTGAAATCTAGAATTTTCGGCATTCATCGTTTGAGTCACCCAGTTAGCCTAGGGGCAATTCCGATGAATGCATCTATCGGGTGCAGAGGAGCACTCCCTGCCCATCTTCGGTATTAGGATTTCCATCAGGGTCTGTTCCGATTAGAAGACATGTTCCGGAAGGTACTGTTGGAGTCGGTGGGAAAAGATCAGATTCAAATGCTCCATTTTCGTCCGCAATCCCTAGAAAAAATGGGTTGGCGTAATCGCATGCAGATAGGAAGAGATCCTCGAACGTATCATAGGTAGCTGCGCACCCGACGCCGCCAACGATTTCGCCGGGAGTAAATCCGCTTCCCCTAATGACACCCTGCCACAGTGAGCCATCAACGATTCCTGGGCTGACAGTAATTTCTATCCCAGGGTCAGCATACAAAGGACTACTGGTCATATCTGGGGTGCCATCGTCGGCTAGTACCTGAGTATTTTCAGAGCACACGATTGCACCCGGCCCGTCATCAGTATCAGGATTGTCGTCGGGATCAGTTGTAATAAGCAGGCATGTTCCCTGAGGCGATGTTGGTACCGGATCATTAACTGAGGCTACAAAATTTCCTTGGTCGTCAATGAAAGCAATAAGTGGCTGGGCAAAATCACAAGCTTCGAAAATATTACTTATAACAGTTTCAAATGTTCCTGCGCATCCGAAAATGGCAGTTAGGATACCAGGAGGCATTCCGGACCCTTTAACAGTTCCAGACCATAAGTAGCCGTTGGTGAAACCGGGGCTGACAACAATTTCGATACCTTCATCGGCGAGCATAGGGTCACTGACTAAGTCTGGGGCATCAACGTCGGGAAAGACCTGATCCTCGCTGAAATCGCTTCGATCGTCCGCTTCCGCATCGGGCTCATCGTCGTCAAGTATTCCTGATGCGAGCACCGCCGCGAAGTCCTCTGCTGAAAGTTGTCCTATGCAGGTCTGCACGACGTCCTCCATATGCGTATCTAGAACTTGGTCGTTGTCGCCGGCCTCGAGAATCACTATGAGTTCAGTCGGTGAGATGTCATTTCTTTTGAGTGTTTCATCGATCCAGCATTCATTGAAAGCAAGTGGTACATCATCGGTCGGTTGAATGGCTTTTACTAAAGCGACTAGGGTGTCTCGCTCACTATCGGTTGATTTGTCGACTGATTCGATGGGGGTTGCTTCTTCTTCGGATGTTTCGCCCGCGGCTGACGCCGTAGTTTCCGATGTTTCGTCGCTGCTGCCTCCGCAACCCGCGAGTACAGTGCACAAGATGCAGATTGGGATAAGTAATTTTGCTGTTAAGGAAGAGGTCATGGTCTAATTGTAGGACCGGTTTACTGAAGGGGTGTTACATGAGTGTTAAAGGTTGGAGTTACGGGATGCAGCTTCCGGTTCAGACATTGACGAGAACTCTCGCTGACCCGTGGGAAGATGATGCAACCGTTGGGGACCTTGTAACGATCGCGCAGAAAGCTGAGGAAACTGGTCATACCTTTGTCGGGGTCTGTGACCATATAGCGATTCCTGATAACGACTATGCGGTGAATATGAGGACCACCTGGTACGACACTGTGGCGACCCTGTCTTATCTGGCTGCACATACGAAAACCGTGAATTTGCTTTCAGTAGTGTGGATCGCCGCTTACCGGCATCCTCTTCAAACTGCGAAATCGTTCGGCACGTTAGATCACCTGTCGGGGGGTCGTGTGATCATGGGTCTTGGCGCTGGCCATGTTGAGGCTGAGTTTGAAGCATTGGGTGTTGATTATGCCCAGCGGGGGAAGATCCTTAATGAAAACATTGATGCAATACGTGGAGCTTTTCAAAGTGATTATGTCAGTTTTGGTGGTGACTTCTACTCATATGAAAATGTCGGGATTTCACCTGGCCCGGTGAATGGGTCACTCCCGATTTGGATCGGTGGTTCCGGTCGGGCTTCATGGAAACGCACCGGCCGCCAGGGGGACGGCTATATTCCGATGGGTGCCCCAGTGGATTCATATCCAGAAATTGTTGACACCATCATGGTTGCGGCTGCTGAAGCTGGGCGCAGCGACACTGAATTTGCAATTGGGTATATGCCCGGATGGGCGTACCTTACGGGAGAGGAAGCTCCTGATGGGCTGCCTCCAGCGTGGATGATAGGAGCGGATGCATTGGCTGCAGACATTCGTGCGGCGCGAGATGCTGGGGCGAATACGTTCCACATGAAGTTCAGGGGGCGGACCCTGTCGGAATACTTGGACCAGCTGGATGCTTTTTATGAATCGGTTGTTCCTCTCGTGAATGAAGCTTGATGTCGGCTGTTAATGTTGAAGATCAGTTTCTGATACGTGATCTTCAATCACGTTACGCTGATATGTGTAGCAGGCAAGCGTTTGGTGATCTCGTTGATCTGATTCTTCCGGACGCTGATATTGTTCTCGATTTACGAGGAACGGTACTGTCGTTTCGCGGCCCAGTGCAGTTAGGAGACTTTATCGCCGAATCGTTGGAGACTTTTGATTTCTTCCAGTTCGTTATTCGCAACACTGTCATCACCATTGAGGACTCAGGTGAGGCAGCTGTGGGAAGATTATGGATGAGCGAAATGCGCCGTGTGAGAGAGACGGGTCTATGGTCAACTATTTTCGGCGTTTACCATGACCAGTATTTGAAAGTCGATGGCTCGTGGATGATTTCGGGCCGACAGTATCATTCGCTGGCGCGACTTAGTCACGCATTGGAATCTTGTGATGTTTTTGACTTTCCAGAAGAATTTAATGACTTGGTCTAAGTCCAGAGTGGCTCTATATGGGTAGATTCCCTGTCGCTCTTCTTGTTGAACCTTCGTCGGTGTAGGCGGCAATAGTTCGTTGCGCAATACGCATTTGATGCACTTCGTCTGCTCCATCAGCGAATCTTGCCCATCGGGCGTGCTGATACATGTGGGCCAACGGCGTATCCGTGGAGTAGCCGAGAGCTCCATGTACTTGGATTGATCGGTCAATGACCCGGCCGAGCATGTTCGCTACAAAGTGCTTCGCCATCGAAACTTCAGCTTTGAAATCCTCTTTCCTGTCGATCTTATGGGCGGCGTGCAGAACCATAAGTTTCGACTGGTACAGTTCCATTGCTGAATCCGCGATCATCCATTGGATACCTTGCTTTTCAGCGAGCAGCGACCCATGGGAGAACCGGTTCAATGATCGATCAACCATCATATCTAACGCCATTTCTGCCTGGGCGATCCATCGCATACAGTGAGCAAGTCGGGCGGGGCCTAGGCGATATTGCCCAAGTAGGTGGCCCTGCCCCCGGCCGCCAAGCATTTGATCCTTGTGGACTCTGAGATCTTCAATGATTATTTCACTGTGGCCGGTGCTGCCATGCATTGTCTCGATCTGACGAACTTCGTTCCAGCCTTCGGCAGGAAGGTCGATAATGAATGCTGAGTTTGCTGCCTGAGGAATATCGGGGTTCTCTTCAGTTCGGCAGACAAGAATAGCGAAATTCGCTCTGTGGGCGTTCGAGATAAACCATTTATGTCCGTTGATAACCCATTCATCGCCATCCTCATAGGCGCTGGTCTGAATAAGTGTCGGGTCCGATCCAGCGACCTCAGGTTCTGTCATAGCGAAACACGACCATGTCGTCCCATGGCAGAGGGGTTTGAGGTATTTTTCTGCTTGCTCTGGAGTAGCCCAGTGGAGGAGCGTGTGCATGTTTCCTTCATCAGGAGCCTGGCAATTAAAAACCCATGGTCCGTAATAAGACTTAGCCGCCTCAGCTTGGACCATGGCTAATTCAACATGTCCAAGGCCCATACCGCCCCACTCTTCAGGCATATGAGGTAGCCAGATTCCTTCCTTATGTGCCTGCTTTCTAAGCTGGATTAAAATTTCGGTTCGTTCTTTGCCTTCCAGCGGTTCGCCATTTTCTCCATCTTCGAGCTTTGCCTCTGCCGGTTTGATTACATCGTCGACAAAAGTTCGAATCCGTAATCGTATCTCCTCGAGTTCGGGTGTGAGAGTAAAATCTATAGCCACGGGATGCTCCTACGTGTTGATGGAAAAATTGACCTATAGGTATTAGATCATTCAAAGAGTATCTGGTCCAACCCGAGCGATCAAAGGAGCATTATTACAAGTCATCTTCTAAGCTTCAGATATGGAACAAGCTTTAGATGGAAAAACTGCACTCGTAACCGGTGGATCGAAAGGTATCGGCAAGGTCATTGCCAAAGGTTTTACCGACGCTGGTGCGAACGTAATGATAACGAGCCGAAAAGCAGAGGTATGTGAGAGCGCCGCTGAAGAAATCGGTGGAGGGTGCGCCTGGGAAGCAGGCAATGTCGGTGATCCTGAGCACATGGAACAAGCGATTGATCGCACCATTGAAGTATTTGGCGGTGTGGACATTTTGGTGAACAACGCGGCGACGAATCCGTATGCGGGGCCTATGATCGATGCTGATTTGCCCAGATGGAAAAAAACTATTGATGTCAACATGACAGCGCCGTTTCTCTGGACGCAGATGGTGTGGCAGAAATACCAGAAGGAGAATGGTGGAGTCATTCTGAATATCTCTTCGGTAGGTGGATTGGAAACGAATCCTATGCTGGGTGTCTACGATGTAACCAAAGCAGGATTAATTCATATGACGAAACAGTTCGCCGCTGAATTAGCTCCCCAAGTACGGGTGAACGCAATATGTCCAGGGCTGATCAAAACAGATTTTGCCCGGATGCTCTGGGAAGGCGATGGTGGAGACATGGTGGCGCAACAGTATCCGCTGAAACGCCTAGGTGAAGTCGAGGATATTGCCGCCGCCGCTTTATATCTGGCTGCTGATTCCGGAAGTTGGATCACCGGCCAAGCCATAGTGCTCGACGGTGGCGGCCAAATAAAGTTCTAGAACGAGAGCTTTCCGAGACTGACCGCTTGGGATTTACTGTTTCTGGGATGCTGCTTCGGGATGTCTCTCTGTGAGAACATCAGCCCAGTGAGAACGTCCGGTATTTCTGAGTCGTTCAAGATATGACGGAAGATGTCCACGGACGTGAAAAGGTCCTCCTTCATCCAAGACGGTTTCCATCGGGTCGACCGGGCTATAGCTTCTTGCTAATTGTTTATCAGTCCAATCGTGTAAGATCGAAGATCCTTCGCTAGTTAGATTCGGCATGGATGCAGCGAGGTTATGTTGCTCATGGGGGTCGTCTGAGATATTGAAAAGCATTTCTTCTTCCCAATGGCCATGGTAGCCATCATGCCACGTCCGCAAGTAGAGATGATCGTCCCACCTGACAGAACGTTGGCAAGACCAGGCACCTTGCGACAGCACTAGGTGGTCTCTACCCCCATTATTTTTTTGGGTCAGGTGATCAGCTAGTGACTGGCCATCCCAATGCTTGGGTATTTTGACTCCTGCAAGATCAGCGACTGTTGCTGCAATATCCAAGTGGTAGTGGAGTCCTGAATTAATATGGGGTTCAATGCCGGGCCAGTACAGGACAGCGGGGATATGGCAGGTAGCTTCGTCAGCAGCTTGATGATCTGCGTAGACGCCGAGTTCACCGAAAGCTTCTCCATGATCTGAGCTGATCAATATTGCGGTTTCATCGC
>PBIQ01000018.1 GCA_002720485.1 Acidimicrobiaceae bacterium | reverse complement strand
TTTCTCTGTCATAATCAGAATCAGTATTTTCAATTTCTGCTTTGATCTGAGCGATTCGACCATCAACGTCATCTCGGTTTCCTGAACCTTCAATGATCGTTGTCTCATCTTTTGTTATTACCACCTTGCGTGCTTGGCCAAGCAGATCAAGAGAAACTGATTCAAGTTTAAGACCGACTTCTTCGCTGATGACCTGCCCACCTGTCAAAATGGCCATATCTTGCAACATAGCTTTACGCCGATCACCAAAACCTGGAGCCTTTACACTTACCGAGGTGAATGTTCCTCGGATCTTATTAACAACAAGTGTTGCTAACGCCTCTCCTTCGACATCTTCAGCGATTATCAGGAGTGGCTTTCCGGACTGCATAACTTTTTCAAGAACTGGAACAATATCTCGGACCGCAGAGACCTTGGAACCAATAAGAAGCAAATAAGGCTCTTCTAATACTGCCTCCATACGCTCCGGGTCGGTGACAAAATAGGGAGATATGTAGCCTTTGTCGAAACGCATCCCCTCAACAAAATCAAGGTCCATTCCGAAAGTCTGTGATTCTTCCACGGTAATGACTCCATCTTTCCCGACTTTGTCTATGGCTTCGCTAATTTTCCCACCGATTTCAGAATCAGCCGCTGAGATTGCAGCAACGTTTGCTATTTGGTCTTTATCGGAGGAAACATCCTGCGATTGACCCCGAATGGACTCCACTGCAGCGGAAACTCCAGCTTCGATTCCTTTTTTCAACGACATTGGATTGGCTCCAGCGGCAACATTTCGGAGGCCTTCGCGAACCATGGACCAAGCTAGAACTGTGGCAGTTGTAGTTCCATCTCCCGCAACGTCATCGGTTTTCTTAGCAACTTCCTTTACCAATTCAGCGCCTATCCGCTCATATGGATCTTCGAGGTCAATCTCTTTTGCAATGGAGACACCATCATTCGTGATTGTCGGCGCCCCCCATTTTTTGTCGAGTACTACATTACGGCCTTTAGGGCCAAGGGTTACTCGAACTGCGTCTGCTAGGGTATTCATCCCTGCTTCAAGTCCTCGTCGGGCTTCTTCATCAAATGAAATGATCTTTGCCATTGAAATATCTCCTGTTTGGCTTTCTAACTATAAGAACAAAATACTTTTACCATTTATTCCAATTTGATCATTATTCTGCTCGATCGTATGGAAATAATTTAAGCGTTAGTAATGGTACTGAAACTCGGAAATGATTCCGACTTGGTTTGGAAAGATAATTTTGGAAAATGAACTATCATCCGCCTGCGACAGCGGGAATAATGGAGATTGTTTGCCCGTCCAATACCGGCGTTTCTAATCCTTGGAGAAATCGAACATCCTCATCCTCTACATACACATTGACAAACCGAAGGAGATTTCCATCGTCATCAATAAGTCTCCCCTGAAAATCAGGGTAATTTTCGCAGACATCAGAAATAATCTGAGACACTGTTCCTTCTTCGGCATCTAATTCGGCTTCGCCAGAAGTTAAGATGCGCAAGGTCGTTGGGATACGAATCTTTACAGCCATACAGTGAATTTATCGTAATTCGTTCTCTTTGCTCCTGATAAATCTCGATTTCTGGTTAATAGTCTTGACTTCTGACCATAGATGGGGTGCAAGTGCGACCATTGACCTCTACGGTAGGCGATGTGAAACTTCATGGCGTCATAAATGCTTCTCATGATTCTTTAGCTGACTTCTCGATAGCTCTGACAGTTGAGGATACTCTTACACGGGCAAAAGAATTACTTCAACAGGGTTGCGTAGGAATTGACCTCGGAGCTGCCGGATCTACCCAGTTCGCTGACCGTGTAAGCACAGATGAGGAATGGGATCGCCTTGAAGGAAAGGTAGAAGCATTGTCTGCATTGGGAATTGAGCTTTCAATAGATACGTGGAATCCTGAAATTATGGAGAGGGCTCTTGATGCTGGAGCAAATTTCATGAACGCATCTGATGGCCTGCAAAATCCTGCGATGATTGATCTAGCGGCTGATCGGACAGTTCCGGTAGTACTTCCCTTCTTGAACGGAAACGATCCCAAAAGTTTAGAATTCGTCACTGGAGATCCTTTAGAAACTATCCTGCCTTGGTTTGAAACGACTCTCGTAAATCTGGAGAGATCTGGGATTAAAAAGGAACAGTTGATCTTGGATCCGGGAACTGGATTTGGACCTGTTGACTGGGTATGGGAAGAACGATTTAAATTCCAGGAGCGAATCTATAGGAACCTTGAGCGCCTCCGCGTCTTTGGATTGCCAATATATATCGCATTGCCATGGAAAATGGAGGATGGCAGAAGGGAATTGCTAGACATTCTTCTAGATGTGGGGTTTGATTATGGCCGCACTCATGTCCCCGAACAGGTTCTTAACGCTAGAAGAGAAATATTAGGGAAATAAGGATTTCCCTCCGTAAACACGATTAGTTGTTTAGTTGCTAACGCTCACGTCGAATCGTAACTGCAGAGTATTCAAGGTGATGCGGGACTGGAGGACGCATTTTTTTTACAGTTATATTAACCGCTTCAACTCGATCAATCTTAAGTGTTTCTTCTGCTATCCGCTCCGCAACCCGTTCTAGAAGGAAGTGGTTTTCACTTGATACGATAGTCACAATAGTTTCAGTTACTTCTGCATAATTCACTGTGTCATTCAATGAGTCGGTTTGTCCAGATTTCGAAAGGTCGCCTTCAACCGTTATATCAACTTCAAATGGTTGCGCTCGTTCTTGTTCTTCTGGAAGGACACCAATTGTTCCTATAGCTTGAATACCCTTTAGTTCTATTCGATCAGTCATAGACACCTCGTTGTCTTGTATGTATGTTATCTGTGTTTTTCCCAGTTGGAGATAGCCTTCTGTGCGACTTTTTCAATAGATTTTTGTGTTTCCGTGAATGCTGCACCTCTTCCTACTTCATCTACGAGACTATAAATAGGAACGGGGCAGGAAAGAGATTTCTCGAAGTCCCCTGCTATAACAATCGCAGGGGTCGCTGCTTCGTCTGCTAGATCCAAAACGCCGCCGACAACTTTCCCTTCGAAACTTGATCCATCAACATGTCCTTCACCAGTGATGACTAGGTCCGCTTTTTCTATGGAATCCAAGAGCTCTACTTCCTCAGAAACAGCATTAAATCCCTTTACTAATAATGCGCCTACTGATGCTAACCCCCCAGCTAGACCTCCTGCTGCTCCAGCCATATCCATATCCAGAACATCAACTCCTCGATCCTCTAAATACATCTGTGCAGTCCTTTCTAAACGGCGTTTAAGAAAACGTACTTGAGATGGAGATGCACCTTTTTGCGGTCCGAAGATTTCAGCAGCTTCAACAAACCGTGTTTCGACATCACAGGCAACTGTTATCGATACCTCACGAAGTCTCTGCAAAGGAGTCAAAGCTTCAAGCGCTCCTAAACCGCCATCCGTAGTAGCTGATCCTCCTGCCCCTACAAGAATATTCCTTGCTCCTCTTTCAATGGCTATTGCAATAAGCTGGCCTGTACCGACTGTGGTTGCAGAGATCGGATCATTATCTTCTCTCCCCCCAGTTAATGTAAGTCCTGATGCCTGAGCCATTTCAATAATTGCAGTGTCACCTTGCAGCCTCCAGGGTGCTTCTACGACGCTGTTTAGAGGGCCTGAGACCAGATCACTGCGATTTGCTCCTCCAAATGCTTCAATTGTTCCCTCGCCTCCGTCGGCGAGGGGCTGAATAGCTATGTCATGGTCACTGTTTAGAGCTATAGCAATAGATTCACAAACTGCTTGGGCCGTTGCGGTTCCTTTGAACTTATCTGGCGCAACAAGAATCCTCATAAGAGGCCTTCGGGGCTACTCTTCTGGAGGAAACAGATCAGACCCTAAGAGAACCAGAACATTTGCTTCAGCTAAATCTGCAACAGGGAGAGCTGCTGGCATTGGAAGTACATTTGCAGAGTCCACATTTATTATCAGCCCAACATTTCTGGCATCCAGTTCATATCCGTTCGCAAAGTAAACGAAAGAGGAATCCGGTATCTCTTCGGTCGTCGCATTCACTGGAGGTAAGCCGTTATAGCCTTGATCTGAGATTAGTACTTCTCGGATAGCACTGGCGGCGCCGCTAACGTCTGTCCCATTAGCTACGAGTACTCGAACTTCAGCTGGAGGGTGAAAGACCGATTCACTACTTGCAACGGGTTCAGTTTGTCCTGGTGCGCTGCTCTCCTCGCTGCCAGTTTGTTGAGCGGATGCTTCCTCTACCGCAACTGTTTTTTCTTCTTCAACCGCAGCAGCTTCTTCATTTGACTCTTGAGTATTCTGGACTACTGAAGAAGAATCAATGCTTCCTGAGGTATCGCTAAACCCTTCACTAAGCACGATGACGCCTATCGCTACAAATACACCAAGAAGTAAAACACCTTTCCCTGCAATATTCATATTAAGCATCTCCTGAGATCTTATATCGGCTTTTCTATATTAAAACTTACAGATAGTTTTAGCGAATTGGCGATTGAATCTGGGGAATTCCGTATCGATTGGAACGACGTTTTATTCGAGATTTCCGTAACCGGCGAACTAAAAGAGGGTCATACTCCAAAGCTTCAACCCTATCCAGTAGTGAGTCTCGGATCTGGTAATAACGTGAGGGCGAAATCCCAAATTTTTCTCGAATAGCTCTTTCTTTGGGCCCATTTACTTCCCAGGGTCTTCTTTCAAAGTCAAGAATTGCTATTTCTCTTTCGGTCAGTTCCACACGAATATCGTATACCTCAGCAGCATAATAGGCTGCGATAGGCTTAGAGAGGACTGAACCGCTTCACCTCAATAACGGAAATATGTTTCAGGTTGCTGCAATTGGAGTCTTGAGTGAGCCGGGTGTCGGAATCGAACCGACGACATCTTCTTTACAAGAGAAGTGCTCTACCAACTGAGCTAACCCGGCGTGTCTTTAGTTTAGGAAGATTCCAAATCTATCACCATATTTCTTTTCATCGTCGTCTTTGAGCAATTTCAAAACATGCGATCGCTGCTGCTACTGAAACATTCAGGGAATCTATGGATCCAAATACTGGGATCTTGGCGACGATGTCACACCTCTCTCGAGATAACCTCCCCAAACCTTGTCCTTCGCTCCCTAGAACCAGCGCCAAAGGTTCGTCAGCGACTCCTAATTCAAAAATTTCAGCTGGAGCGTTTGAATCTAATCCAACAGTCCAAACTCCTTTTTCTTTGAGTAATGACAGTCCTTTGGGAATTCCACTAACAGACCCTATTGGGAGGTGCTCGATTGCACCTTGAGCAGTTTTTGCTACTGTCGGCGTTATTTTTGTTGATCGATGTTTCGGAAGCAATACACCAGTTACTCCAGCGCATTCAGCACTTCGGAGCATAGCGCCAAGATTTCTTGGATCTACAACCCCATCGATAACCAGTAGGAAAGGCTTTTTTCCCGTAGCTAAGAGCGCATCGATTTCAAGATTCCGGAGTGGTTCAGCAAATGCGATAACTCCTTGAGGAGCGTCGGTTGTAGCTAGCAAGTCAAACTTCGCTCGCGGCACTTCATACACAGGTACCCTGCTTTCCATTGCAAGATCCTTGATTTGGGAAAGTACCGGTGAAGTATCCATTCCAGCCAAGAATGTCACTTCTCGTACTTTTCGTTTTTCTGCCAGGAGAAGCTCTCGAACTGCTTGCCTTCCTTCGATAACATCCCCTCCTATTCCTTTTGAAGTATTGGTTCTAGTGCTTTTGTCATGGGGAGGTTTACCCTTATGGTTTTTCGCTTTACGGCGTTGATGGCTACTACGCGATGACTTTCCTCCGTGTGGTTGACGTCGATGTGGATTCTTAGCCATTTGACTTACTGAGTAGAGAGACAGCGAAACATGCAATCCCGTTGAAATCCAGAAATCCTTCAGGAGTTTTCCCTTTCAGGGTTACGGGGGCTTCGATGATCTCTGAAATTTTTGTTTCCATCAATGATCTTTTCGATTGTATTTTGGGTGTTTCTGCAATAACGGAGCAGTCGATGTTGACGATAGTCCATCCTTCGCTCTTAACAAGCTCAACCGACTGCTGTAATAATTCAAGACTGTCAGCATTGAGATATTTTGAGTCTTCATCTGGAAACAAGGTACCAATATCGCCAAGTCCTGCTGGACTCAGCAGAGAATCGATACATGAGTGAATTATTACGTCAGAATCTGAATGGCCTTGAAGGGCAAAATCGGACTCGAAAGTTACGCCACCGAGGATTAACGGACGTTCATGATCAGTGATATAGGCGTGAGAGTCGAATCCATGGCCAATTCTCATCATGCGATTGCTCCCCTCTTCGTGTGAAATCTTATAAATGTCATTGACTAAGTACGATAATCACTTTTGGCTTATATCCATTGATATTACGAAATTGTTTTCTGCCTACTATGTACCGTTTTGAGTCGATTGAATTACTGAGACGTATTAGGCTAAATACGATGATTGACGTTGACTTTCTTTCTTCTATAGATCTTTTTGCTGAAGTTGAGCAGAAGTTACTTGAACCCATTGTGGAAAAATCTAAAGTGAACGAACTTCAACGTGGAGATATTCTATTCAGTGAAGGAGATGAGGCGAGCGACCTGTTTATCGTTTTGGATGGTCGAGTCGCAATAGCCAATAGGTCATTTGATGGCCGTGAATCAGTCGTTGCGCTTATGGAATCCGGCGATCTATTTGGAGAGATGCCACTTTTCCGGCCTGATGGCCGATCAGCTGATGCTCGGGTGCTTGAGAATTCTACAGTTGTAGTAATTCCTTACGAGCCCGTAAAATCTTTGTATATCCAGCATCCAGAACTGTTGTGGAAAATCGTTGACCTGCTCGCTGAGCGTCTAAAAGTTATGGATGTAGCACTAGCGGATTCAATGTTTCTAGACGTCACAGGTAGAACAGCTAAACGTCTGCTTGAACTTGCTGGAGACGATGAAACATTTGAACTTCCAGTGACTCAGGAAGAACTTGCAGGAATGATCGGAGCTTCAAGAGAACGGGTGAATAAGTCTCTAGCTTCATTTATCAAACTCGGTTGGCTTACACAAAAAGGTGAGAAATACGTCATTCTTGACCGGAAGCAACTAGAAATACGTGCGACGTAAACTAGCCACGTTTAAATTCAGAAAGCTTTCCTATAACAGGATGGATAGAAGAAGATTTTCCTTTCTGCGACAACAACACAGTTTTCATTCCAAGATTTGCAGCAGAATCTAAGACATTCTCAGCTCCGTCGATCACAAGACACGATTGGTAGGGAACTTCAGCGGCTTTCCGAAATACTTCAAAAGCTGCTGGATCAGGTTTACGGACTCCCGATTCAGCACTAACAATCCAAGGTTTCATCCCTTGCAGTCCATAGAGATCCCGAAGTGCACGTGACCATTCTGCAAAATCATTTGTCACCACTCCTATTTGGATCCCTCTTTTGTGCATAGTTAAGAGGAAATCTTTCGCTCCTGATCTCAAGGTCAGGCTTTTCACGTACTCCTTGTCAAGCTCAAGGGAATCCCCTTCTACCCCAACCTGGTTCCAAAATTCTTGTGAAGAGAGACGGCCTAAAGTTCCTTGGCGATGTAGTTCTTGAAGATCTTCTTCGTTAAGGTCTCCACCTTTCGATTGAATATAGGAAGTGAGGTGATCCATGGAGTCATTGCTTTGCGTGAAGATGACCTTATACATATCAATCACAAGAAGACGAACCGAGGTCGACAGTTGAGGGTTAGGAGTTACGGTCGGTTGAGTAGCTCCGGAGACCCTGCCAGCGACTGGGGATGGCCGGCGCGGTGGTTGTTTTTTCGCATGTCGTATATCAAGAAACCAATTTAAAGCAGTCATCAGTAACGCTAGGGCAAGGAGAGCCATCAACGCCCATATCACCCAGCCTAGAATCTGATTCCCTCTATGGACTTTTTCCCCAGTGACATCAACTGAGCGTCGCTGTCCAAGTGGAATATCATAGGATTGCTCACCTGAGTCTGGAAGATTAACTGTCACCTGCATAGATACGCTATCTGCTGGGTCTTTCCCAAGGTCAGCTTCAAGTTTGTCTAAAGAAATTCCTAAAGGTGGTTCCTCTAGAAGACCTGAAAGCTCGGTATCAGTAAAGATACTGAATCCTTCACGAAGATCTACTTCTCCCGTAATTCCGTAAATACGCTTATCTTTAGAAGATTCGATTGAAAGTTCCCACCCTGTAAAAGCATTAGGAGAGCTCGTCAGTTCTTCAAGAATTCCTTGTATGTCTTCAGGGCTTAAAAAACCTTTAGATGCTTCATACCACACATATCCATCAGCTGATTTTCCTGAAGCTTCAAAATCCCAACCGCTTCCAGAAAGGTCGGAGGTCCGAAGTATCGATTCAAGATCTTCGAATACTTCTTGGTCTTGGGCTATGGGATCTAATCCAACTGCAGCTGTTACTTTTCCGGATCCATCTTCCTGCACATCGATAGTTACGCGAAGTTGAATGTTGCAGGCTGCAGCAAGAAAAACTATCGCAATGGATAGAAACGCTATTTGGATTCTTCGGAAAGCCACCTTTGCATGGTAACCCGAACCGGTAAGGACTCCGAACGTTTATTGAAACTTGACCGAAAAGTTGAAAGTTTTATTCTGCGGCGACAAATTCTTCAACTGTTGGGGGTTCAAAGCCCTCTACAGCATTAAAGACTATTGATCTTTGGTTCGGGTCGCCTTCATCTTGTTCCACGTCTACGACGACTATTTGACCTGCTTTAAATTCTTTGAGTAGGAGCCTTTCAGAAAGCGGATCTTCTACCAGACGCTGAATTGCTCGTCGTAAGGGTCGGGCTCCGAGTTCTGGGTCATACCCTTTATCCGCAAGATGATGTTTAGCATCAACTGTGACTTCAAGCCCCATTCCTTGAGACTCAAGTTGAACGGCCACACGTGCAACCATAAGATCTACAATCTCTGTTACTTCACTTCGCGATAGTTCGTGGAACACAATAACTTCGTCAACTCTATTGAGGAACTCAGGTCGGAAATGTTCTTTAAGGGACTCTGTAACTTTTTCTTTCATTCGTTCATAGGTAACTGATTCATCGTTTTTCGTAAACCCTAGATTTGCCTTACGGAGGTCTCGTGTTCCTAAATTTGAAGTCATAATTAGAACTGTGTTGCGGAAATCGACTGATCGCCCTTGACTGTCAGTCAGTCGCCCCTCTTCAAGTATTTGAAGGAGGGTATTGAAAACATCAGGGTGGGCTTTTTCAATTTCGTCAAACAGAACAACGGAGAAAGGTTTTCTTCGTACGGCTTCGGTTAACTGTCCGCCTTCCTCATAGCCGACATATCCTGGAGGTGAACCAACTAGGCGACTAACCGTATGCTTTTCCATGTATTCCGACATATCGAGGCTAATTAGAGCCTGCTCATCTCCGAACAAGAACTCTGCGAGAGTTTTCGCCAATTCGGTTTTTCCGACACCGGAAGGTCCAAGGAAAATAAAAGAACCTGAGGGTCGTTTTGGATCTTTCAAACCGGCTCGAGTACGGCGTATAGCTTGACTTACCGCCTTGATGCTGTCTTCCTGTCCAATTACCCGCTTGTGAAGTTCTGTTTCCATTCGGAGTAACTTTGCAGTTTCCTCTTCGGTTAGTTTGTAAACAGGTATCCCGGTCCAGACTGAAAGAACTTCAGCTATTGCTTCTTCATCCACTTCATCAAAAAGGTCGACTCCGGAGTCTTTCATATCTACTTCCATGTCTTCCCTTTTCTGAAGAAGTTCTTTTTCTTTGTCTCTTAGACGTCCTGCTTCTTCAAAATCCTGAGCTTCTACAGCAGATTTCTTCTCTTGAGTAACTTGGGCAAGGTCGTTTTCTATTTCTTTGAAGTCGGGTGGTGTTTCCATTCTTCGGAGTCGCAGTCGCGAACCTGCTTCGTCAATAAGGTCAATTGCCTTATCTGGAAGGTGCCTATCGGAAATGTATCTGTCTGCCAAGTTTGCTGCAGCAACTAGAGCTTGGTCAGTAATTGTTACTTTGTGGTGGTCTTCATAACGTTCGCGTAGGCCTTTGAGAATTTCGATTGTTAAGGGAACAGAGGGTTCATCGACAATGATCTTTTGAAAGCGGCGTTCGAGTGCAGCGTCTTTTTCTAGATGCTTACGATATTCGTCTAATGTTGTGGCTCCAATCGTTTGAAGTTCGCCTCGTGCGAGCATGGGTTTGAGAATTGAAGCAGCGTCGATTGCTCCTTCTGCCGCTCCTGCTCCGACGAGCGTATGGAGTTCGTCAATAAATAAGATGATATCTCCTCGGGTTTTTATCTCTTTGAGTACTTTTTTAAGTCGCTCTTCAAAATCTCCTCGATATCGTGACCCTGCCACTAAAGCCCCAAGGTCTAGAGTGTAGAGCTGTTTATCTCTGAGAGGTTCGGGTACGTCATTGGCCGCAATCGATCTTGCTAATCCCTCGACGATAGCTGTTTTACCCACACCGGGTTCTCCTACGAGAACTGGATTGTTTTTTGTCCGTCTGCTTAGAACCTGCATAACTCGTTCGGCTTCTCGAACTCTCCCTATTACTGGGTCAAGTTTTTTCTCACGCGCAAGTTGAGTAAGATTTCTTCCGAATTGATCAAGAACAAGTGATCCTGAAGCAGAGTCCCCGCCGCCGCCTCCGGTTGTCGCGGAAGCTCTTTCTTTTCGGCTGCCTTCTTGGCCAGCTGAACCTGAACCTGAATACCCTGATAGAAGCTGAATTACCTGTTGGCGGACCCGAGATAGGTCTGCTCCTAGCTTTGTTAGCACTTGAGCAGCAACGCCTTCACCCTCTCGGATGAGGCCGAGCAGTATGTGTTCAGTTCCGATGTAATTGTGGCCAAGTTGCAAAGCTTCGCGAAGGCTTAATTCCAAAACTTTTTTCGCTCGAGGAGTAAATGGAATATGTCCGCTGGGGGATGAACCGCCTTGCCCTATGATTTCTTCGACCTGGTCTCGAACGGCTTGAAGGGAAATCCCTAAAGTTTCAAGAGCTTTTGCAGCGACACCCTCACCTTCGTGGATGAGGCCGAGCAGTATGTGTTCAGTTCCGATGTAATTGTGGTTGAGAAGGCGTGCTTCTTCTTGGGCTAGTACCACAACCCGTCGGGCCCTATCTGTAAACCTTTCAAACAAAGCTTAACCTTTCACTTACTTGTAATTTTTATCTTAGTGCTTAGAGTGCCAATACGATAAACGTACATTAAAGACACTACTTTTCATAGTCATTTATTTACAACGCAAAAGCAGTGGCTTTTCTTCCCAAATCTCAGAATAATCTTCCCTTGTCATCAAATAAGTGCTTAAACAGTCAATAAGATCTTACAATTTAGCCTAATTTCTTTGACAGAGATATATTCCATTAGAACAATTTGCCTCTGATGGTGTCGTCTCTGTGCTGGGGTCATACACTGCCCACATATGGCTCTTTTATCTCATTTGTCAGCCCTTCCAACCCTTGAAGATGATCTGGCTCTGGTTGAATCAAAATTAGAGAATGCAGTTATTGCTAAGGATCCGTATCTAACTGAAATAGCGAAGCATCTCATAACTGCTGGTGGAAAGAGAGTGCGGCCAGGCTTCACGATTGCCTCGTCAGCTGTTGGGCAGTCAAATACTGTGTCTGTACCCGATGAAGTTCTAATGGGAGGTGTAGCTGTTGAGCTGGTGCATCTTGGATCTCTTTATCATGACGATGTCATGGATGAAGCGGAAATGAGAAGGAATGTTCCATCAGTGAATGCTGTATGGGGAAACCATACAGCAATTTTGGCAGGTGACTTTCTTCTTGCAAGAGCTTCAGAAATCGCTGCGTCTTTGGGCACGGAAGTAGCGGCTTTATTGGCAAGGACTATCGGAGAGTTGTGTGAAGGCCAGATTCTCGAACTCCAGTCGGCTTACTCACTCACAAGAAGCGAGGACAGTTATGAACTTTCGATTGCTGGAAAGACTGCCTCGTTGCTTTCGACTGCTTGCAGAATAGGCGGATTAACTGGTGAGCTGGAAAGAGAAGTAATTGATCAATTAACGAATTTTGGCCATGCATATGGGATGGCGTTTCAAATCGTTGACGACATTCTTGACATTATTGCTACAGAGGACCAGTTGGGTAAGCCGGCAGGAAATGACTTGATAGAAGGTGTGTATACGTTGCCGGTTCTTCTTGCTCTGAAGTCTGACATAGGTGATCAGCTCCGTGAACTTCTTGGAAAGGAACTCTCTACAGATGCGAGAGATCAAGCACTTACCTTAATTCGTTCAACGGATGCTGTGGAAAAGGCGTACGCTCGGGCACAGGTTTGGGCTCAGAAAGCCAAAGCTGAATTGGAATCACTTCCTTCTTCTCCAGCGACGAATGCGTTATTTGCTGCTACAAATCATCTTCTCGAGCGAGCAAACTCAGCTGGCTAGACTAACTAGATAAGTCTTGGTCTTCTGGTGATTCTGAGTCGCTGGTTTGCGGCTCTGGCCGAAGGGTAGGGAAGAGTATTACGTCACGGATTGTTTGAACATCAGCTAGCAGCATGATCAGCCGGTCGATTCCTATGCCGATGCCACCTGTGGGAGGAAGTCCGTACTCTAACGCACGGATGTAATCGGAGTCGACAACCATTGCCTCCTCGTCTCCTGCTTTGTTTTGTGCTAATTGTTCTTCAAATCGCTGCTGCTGTTCCTGAGGATCAACGAGTTCAGAAAATCCATTTAGTATCTCTCTACCTGCAATAATTGCTTCAAATCTTTCGGTATAACCAGGTTTCTGGCGATGCTCTCTTGAGAGGGGTGAGACTTCACTTGGATACTCTGTGACGAAGCAAGGTCCCCATAAATTTGGTTCGACTGTTTTTTCGTATATTTCGAGAAGTAATTTACCAGCTCCCCAAGAGGGTAAGACTTCAATATCTAGCGTGTCGCAGATAGTTTGAAGGTCACCTAACGGTGTATCAAGAGATACGTTTAACCCTGCATGTTCTTCAATCAAATCGACAAGTGTGGCTCTTCTCCAGGGGGAAGTTAAGTCAATTTCCTTCCCGCCATATGAGATATGAGCTGTACCCATGAGCTCTACAGCAAGATGCTCAATAAGATTTTCTGCTAACTCCATGATGTCATTCCAATCAGCATAAGCCTGGTACAGCTCGAGCATTGTGAATTCTGGGTTATGCCGAGAAGAGATCCCTTCATTCCTAAATACCCGAGCTATTTCAAAGACTTTCTCAAAGCCTCCTACAATCAGTCGTTTTAAATACAGTTCGGGGGCAATACGTAGGTAGAGTTCCGTATCTAGCGCATTATGATGCGTTGAAAAAGGTCGAGCTAGCGCGCCACCAGGAATAGGATGGAAGACAGGAGTTTCTACCTCTAGAAAACCTTTATCCTCTAACCATCGACGGGTAAGTGAAAGCATGTTGCTTCTCATCTGAAAATTTTCACGCGCTTCTTCGGTTACCCATAGATCCACGTATCTTTGTCGGTAGCGTAAATCTGGGTCAGTGATACCATGCCATTTGTCGGGGAATGGCCTAGCTGCTGACGCTAGAACTATCCATTGTTCTACTTTTACTGATAGTTCACCCCTCTTTGTCTTCATGATCTCGCCCGTGACTCCAATCCAATCTCCAATATTGAGGCTTGTGAATGAGTCATATTCAGGGGTTACTTTTGCGGGGGCAAAGAGTTGAATCCGGCCAGTCATGTCTTGTAAGTCTCCGAAAGCAACCTTTCCCTGTACTCGTCGCAACATCAGTCTTCCGGCAATAGTTACGGTTTTTCCTGAACTGGTGCCTTCTTCTAACGAAGCGTACTCACTACGTATTTCATTTGTGGTGGCGGTAGTGGTGAATTGATACGGTAGTTCCATATGAGATTAAGTGTCGCAGGCGTTGAGGCACATTGCTGGGAATTCATTAATTCTCTTTGTTTTAGAAAGCAATTTCATAGATAGGTGGATCATTTATGTAATGCCACAATATGGATCGACATTGTCGATGAGTCTCGCTTTCCCGATTTTTGCAGCTACGAGTATTCTTGACCCTTGACTGATTTGATCAATGCTATTTAGAGTGTTGCCTTCGACTATTTCAACATAATCGAGTTCTACTAGCGGTTCAGTTGCAATTTGATCATCGATTTGAGCCCTAATTGCTGAAGCTGTTGTCTCGCCAGCTTGCACGGTTTCTGAAGCCTTTTGCAGAGAGCGTGAAAGTACTGTGGCTGATGTGCGTTCTTCAGGTGTTAAATATGCGTTTCTGCTTGAAAGAGCCAGTCCATCGGAGTGCCGTACTGTTGGACATCCGTAGACGTTGACCCTAAAGGAAAGGTCATGCGCCATTTTTGTAATGATTTGTAATTGTTGCCAGTCCTTTTCGCCGAAATAAGCGCTGCATGGACCGGCAATATTGAAAAGTTTTGCCACTACTGTTGCTACTCCGGAGAAATGAGTTGGACGCGATGCGCCTTCCATATTGCTCGTCATCGAGTCAATGTGGACGGCAGTCAAAATAGGCTGCGAGTACATTTCTTCAGGAGATGGCGTGAAGAGAAGGTCGACACCTGTAGCTTCACATTGGCTTGTATCCTGTTCAAGGTCACGTGGGTAACTCGACAGGTCTTCTCCTTCGGCAAATTGGAGAGGGTTTACAAAGATGGTCACTATCGTTTTATCATTTTCTCTTATTGCGCGTTCCATCAGGGATATGTGACCTTGGTGAAGAAAGCCCATAGTTGGTACTAGTCCAACTGTTTCCTTTTTCGTCCTGCATGCATCAACGAATTCATGCATCTCAGCTATTTGTGTAATTAATTTCATGTGTTCTTATTCTCTGATTTGGTTCCTTCAGTTGCAAATTCTCGTGCTGCTTCAGAAAGGTAACGGTATAGAGATTTTTCAGTTTCGGGAAGGGCATCTAAGTGAGATTGGATTGTTGAGATATCTCCTCTCGCTGCGGGTCCTGTTAGCGATTTTTTTGACCCTAACGTTGAAACCGATTCTACGGTTCCTTGGATAAGGTTCTCATACGCTTCGAAGGGTGCGCCTACTGCTTCACATATACGTTCAACTTGTGCGAGAAGAACAACTAAATGATTTGCAGCAACACAGGCTCCAGCGTGATAGGCGGCTCTCTTCTCATCAGGAACGTGGAAATGGTAACCGCCGAAAGCTTGAACAATTTCAATAGAAATCGGATCACCAGCAACGGCGAACCATGCTTTATCAAGAAGCCTTTTCTCTCCCACTGATGGGTTGGGCAAAGAGAGAAGAGGATGACAAGATGCAATCCGTTTATGTTGACCTAAAGCATCTAAAGTAAGTGACCCGGATATGTGAACGATAACTGCGGAGTCATTAGCCGTTATTTGCTCGGCGATGTCTTGTATTTTCTGGTCTGGAACAGCTATGAGAACCATATCAACTTCTTCGGCGGCGTTCGAAACATCGTCGTTTTTCCCTAGATGTCCAAGTACTTCCCACCCGATCTTTGTGAAAGCTTTCGAGAAACTTAAACCTGCCCTACCGGGTCCTACGATTCGTACACGCACGTATCACCAATCTGCAATCCTGTTGACTTTGCCCTCTTCTGGATCAGTCCAATCAGTTAGAAAAGCTGGCTCTAATTCTCCTAACGGGACCATGACAAACGCTCTGTCTCTCATCCGTGGGTGGGGAACTTGAAGGTCAGGGTCATTAACCTCATGTCCTTCAATCCATAAGACGTCGACGTCTAAAGTACGAGGGCCCCAGCGAATCTCTCTGCGCCTATCAGCTTTCTCCTCTAATGTTTGGGCGAGCTTGAGGAGTTCTCGTGGATTAAGACCTGTTTCGAGTTCAACCACAATATTTAAAAACGTGCTTTGGTCTGGGCCACCTATAGGATCGGTTTCGTATACTCCAGAAACGCCAACAAGGTCGGGGATTTCTTCGACGGCTTCCTGAAGGTATTTCATTCGATCTCCAATATTGGATCCGAGTCCAAGAAATGCTTGAGGCATGAAGGTACCTCTATTCAGAAGTTATTTCTTCAAAGTCTGAGCTCTCTTGAAATTGAGGGCTCTCATCTTCTATTATCGATTCTGCTTCTTCATCAGGGGTAAGCTCTTCAGGTGAAGGTAGTTCCATTGCCGCAGAAACAATTTCCCTCCCGTGCGTACCGATAACCCTGTTAATCATTCTTTCAATGACTGTTACCGCTCGATGAGGAGTATCAACGAAGCCGTTCCATACGAGATACCCAGCCATAGTTCCGCCAATATCGTCACCGACATCCTCATGGTGCATGAGAAGGCGTTCACCATGGGCAATGAGTTTATTTAAATCAACATATAAAACTCCAAGTACTTCATGTAAGTGATCGCCTATTGCAATTGGACGATGCACATAATCAATATCGAATTCTTCGTAATTGTGAAGGTTATGCGCAGCGGGAATAATCGAGATAACCCGCTTAAAGTCGTTTCTCCTGATCCAAATTAATTCCTCGATACGCCTGACTTTGCGATGTTGCGGCCCGTACCCTCCAGGTCGCTCACAAACGGCGAGTCGGTCTTTTACGATCCAGATGAGGTTTCGGGGCATAATCCCTTCTGCCCATTTGCCTCTCATATTCATTAATGCCAAAAGAACTCCAAAGAAAATTTAGTACTAGGCGGAGCTTAGTGTTGTTCCCTGCTCCAATGTGAAGGTTTCCGAAAGATTTTCTAAATTAACTTTCTGGCGGCAACCTTTAACTTTGGTCGTAGCTCCATAAATCAGATAGGTTCCGGTAACGCTGTGCAACATCAAGCCCATAACCCACAACAAAATCTGGAGGGATTTCAAACCCGATATATCTAAGCCCCAAATCTCCTTCTTGTCTTCCTGAGCGAACTAGAAGAGCGCATACTTCAAGCGACGCTGGATTGCGGGAGTTTAATATTTTTCGGAGATAATTTAGTGTCAGTCCGCTATCAATAATGTCCTCAACAACGATCACATCGCGACCCGTGAGCTCTATGTCAAGATCTTTAACGATTCGAACAACGCCACTTGTTTTTGTCGCATTCCCGTATGAAGAAACAGCCATAAAATCAAACTCAACGGGCAAATCAATAGCTCTGGCTAAATCAGCCATATAGATGAAAGCTCCTTTTAGAACACAAATAAGAAGCGGAGACCGGCCCTGATAGTCCTCGGTGATCTGCTGGCCTAGTTCTTGAATCCGGTTATGAATCTCATCTCTTGAGAGAAGGATTTCTCCTGGTGGCTTTAACTCTTCAGTCATACTGACGTAACTACTTTAAAAAAGAACCTCATGAATGCATCGTTTCATACTGCATCAGGTTTCTCAATTCGTAGCACCCTATCTGTTCGAGCTACTCTCCAACCTTTGCCAACATCTGTTGCGATTGACTCAAGGTAGGCAACATCAAGAACACGATCAATTGTTGCCAAATCTGGTGGGTGGTCATCGCCGCGTGTTTCCCAAATCCAGTTCCGGATAGCTTCTCTTGAGATGATTCTTGGAACACTCTCCAATTCTCTGGTGTTAGTTGGGTCGATTTTTTGTGCTTCTTCTGAAATAAACTTACTTCCATCCCGAAATAATTCTGCTTGTCGAACGAGAACAGGGACTAGATCTCGGTCTGCAATATCACAAAGTAGCGGTAGGAGTTCATGCCGTATTCGATTACGGCGAAATTGTGGGTCCATATTACTTGGATCAGTAATTGTTGTAATTCCCAAAGATGAGCATAAGTGTTCTCTTTCTGAACGGCGTAGCTGAAGTAACGGCCTATTGGTTGTTGGCATTATCCCGCCCATGCCTTGCCAAGCACTTCCCCGAATAAGAGCTAGCAGAATCGTTTCTGCTTGGTCATCTGCAGTATGTCCAGTTAAGACATTCTCAGGAAGAACACTGTATCTGGCTTGCCTTGCCCGTTCTTCAAGATTAGGTCCAGTATCAACAGTGACAGATCGAGATTCGAATTGAGCGCCAAATCGTTCAGCAGCAGCAGCAACAGCCTCAGCTTCATCACCGGATCCTTCTCGGATTCCATGATCAACGTGAATAGCAGTAACTTCTAGTCCCGCTGATGAAGCTAAAGCTAGTAACGCCATTGAATCTGCTCCACCTGAAACAGCACAATCAACTGGCCCGTCAGGGAAAGAACAACGTTCGAGTAGAGATTGAATTATGTCTTTCACTTCAATTTTTTCTTAGTTTCACTTAAACCTCCAGATTAAGGTTCAATTGAGCTAGCTTGTTCTGGATTTTCCTTTATGCGGCTAATCCAAAGTTCAGGGAGTTGAATTTCCTCCATAGAGGGGAGATTCGCTGGCCTTTCCCATGCACGATTGAGAAGTTCTTGGCCTCCGGCACTCTCAACGGCGGAAATAAAAGCTTCCCCAGCCTGATACTGGTTTAGCTTTGCTTCAAGGCCGATAATTTTCTGGAAGATTCTGGTAAATCCTTTTGCAGAATTGCGGCGATCTCGAAGAGTTTTAGCAAAGTAACTAGCACTTGGAATGTGAACTGCCCCAGCGCGATCCATAGTGACATCACCATGCCCTTCAAGGAGACTCATCATTCCTGAAATTTGACTGATCGTTTCTCGCTGTTTAGGAGTGGTAAGAAGATTCGGGATACCACCTTCGGCAAATGGGTCTTCGCCATTTTTCTTCGCTTCCACAATACGTTTAACTGCCTCTTTTAGAATTTCCGGGTCAGGGTCAACTGTGTCAAGAGTTTGATTGACCAGTCCAAGAAAATGGTCTCGTAGCCAAGGAACGCCAGTGAATTGAGCACGATGAGTGCATTCATGAAGAGCTAACCACAGTCGGAATTCCTCAGGGGGAAATCTATACTTACTTTCCAATGCTAAGACATTCGGTCCAACGTAATAGACCATGTCCTGATCTTCTGGATTCTCATCTTCAACAATGAGAAGATCATATTGACCCAAGACGCGACCTGACATCCACCCGAGGAGCATACCCATCTCCGCTCCACTCGCCTTGTTACCAAACTCTCCAAGAAAAGATCTTTCTTTGTTGGCGAGTTTTCCCGCTAGCGGCCGGAGAAGCCTTTGAAAGGAATCGATATTTGCCTCAATCCACATCGGTCGGTCCGCTACTCGTCCTCTCGCCTCTCCCATATGTGAATAAAGTCCTGTTTCCTCTGCAACTAACTGCTCTGCCTGCGCCGTGAAGCGTTCAAAATCCGGCGCAAGAGTAGCGTAATGGTATGAAGAACCAGTAGGCCTACGCTCGCTTATTCGAATAGCAACTCGGCGAGCAAGGTCCCAATCAACCGAATTGTCTTGCACCGTTAAATATCCGGTGTCTGTTTTTTATAACGGGGAGGATATTTCGGCTTAACCACCTTAAATAAATAGCCTCCGATTACAGCGAGCACCGTAAGAATTGTGGCTGGGGTGAGGACGACGGCAATCCACCAATGCCATTCATTTGCTGCAAGAATATCCATGGTCTGATCGTAGACGCGAAAAGGGCCCATCTGACACCTTAAAGAAGGGAATTACCAAATTCGTAGACTGCCATATCTATTTGAATGCGTTTAGGCCTTCATTCCATATCACCTGAAGCGCTTTCTAGACACAATTCTGTCCAGAGACGCCTCGCATACACAATGGTCGGATTTCCGCACTAGTGACTTCTAAGCTTCCCTGCCGACTTGGGAATCTTTGCGTCGTGAGTGTCAAGCGGATCCCGCTCGCAGAGTCGTCACACCAACCCCGGATATCAAAAGTAACATCACCACCGATTGCACGTGTTTGAACGTCTGAAAGCACAATTTGGGTTCCTACGCCTGCATACTCTGGACATGCGCCCCCAAATATTGATTCGACATCCTGTTCAAAACTTTCTAAGTCTGGGCGTAAAAGACCGACAAGTCCATATCCGCTCCACGCTGCACTCGGACTTGCGAGCATACTTACGTAAAAGTCGGGAACCCACCCATGAAAACCGTTATAGGTTATGCAATGCCAAGTGTTGTATGGCCATGAATTTGTTGGAATGCTCCTTGAGTACCCCTCATATGCAATAGTTTCGTCCAGTGCTGGGATTGTAAGTACAACGGATGAACTTACATCTGGTTCCTCATACAGGTTCAAAACTTCTCCATATCCAACCATGACAACACCGGGTTGTTGTGAAAATTCGTAAAAAGGTACGTACTCCACTCCGATTGTTGTGGCGCAAGTTCCTACGGTTGGTGGTGGGGGTCCAGAAGCGCCATTATCATCACTGGAACCACCACTCTGGGAGTCTTCTTCTACCGCATCGTTAGGAGGTGATGCTGCCTCTTCTGCTTCTGCAGCGACTTCCCCGAGGAGTGCAAGTTCATCCGCAGTCAATTCAGAAGCACAAGTTTGTAGTGCCTCATCAGCGGCTTGATCGAGTTTAGGGGTGTCCGCATCGGATGTTATGGCATCAAGTAAGCGCTGATAGGGGCCACCGAAATTTTCTCGAGTTGTATCTACGACACAAATAACAAACGGTTCATTATCTATCGCAAGAGAGGAAGCAAGAATATCGATGAGAGTTTCTCTCACTTGACCACTTTCTTCAGGTGATTCCTCATTTGAGTTCCCAGATGTTTGCTCCGACGCTCCCTCAGTGGTTTCTTCGGATCCCTCGTCCGAAACCTCCTGAGCAGATTCTTTGGATTGTTGCTCTGAGGTTTCCTGAGAAGAAGCTTCAGATGATGAAGACGAACTCATTTCTGAAGAACTCGACTTCTCGTCTGAAGAGCTACACGCTGGTAATGCCAAAATTGCTACCACTACCAGTAACACGAATGCTGTCAGATAATTTCCTGCCCTACGAACCGAACCATTAACCATATTTTGAACCCCTATTCAAATGTTTCCAATGCAACAATACGCGAAAATAATTCAAGAGAGCAAAGTACTGAAAAAAAACTCGTTTCTAGAGATCAGAAATCGTGATGTCTTTCAGGTCAATTCTCTGCAGCGATTCACTTATTCGAAGTTGAAGAGAAGGCGGCGCCTTATCCGTTGCTCTCTGCGCCATAGCCAGTTTGAAGCGTATTTCGAGATCGAGCGCATCTAAGCACTGCCTACATCCGCCGAAATGGCTCCTAACAGCCTGAATAAATTGAGGATTAGGCACACCCTCAAGAGCTTGCGTAATAATCGCGTTAGAATCTTCACACTTATGAGTCTCTGTGGGACCGTTGGGAAGCATTTTATGAGATTGCTGGTCTAATGCATCGTTCTTATCAGGAGGGTTGATCATGATCTACCTCCTGCTCCTACTGTTTCTGGAAGGCGATCCTGATGGAGTCCGGTTATAAGTCCTCGTTTACTAGCAAATTCCAAAAGATCTTTTTGAAGTTTTGCCCGGCCACGATGCAAGCGTGACATGACTGTTCCATCAGGAATGTCAAGTATGTCCGCAATTTCTTTGTATGAAAAACCCTGAACATCCGCAAGTAGAACAACCTCTCGGTACTGGGTGGGAAGATCCTCTACAGCATCTTTGATTTCCTCTTCTGTTAAACGCTCAAAAAGCATATCCTCTGCGCTCATCCCTAGCGAAGGAGTTTGCGTGCTTCCTAGCCGCCGGTGAAGGTACATATCCTCGAAATCGTCAAGATCTTCCTCTTCAAAACCGCGTTGCTTCTTTCGGTAGTTATTTATGAAGCTATTGGTAAGTATCCGAAATAGCCAAGCGCGAAGATTTGTTCCTTCTTCAAAAGTTGAAAACGCCCGATAACCCTTGAGGTATGTCTCTTGGACGAGATCTTCAGCATCTGATGAATTCTTCGTAAGTCGAAGGGCATGCGAATACAGCTGATCCATGAATGGCATAGCCATTGATTCAAATTCAGATTGATCAGCCATACTTCTAGTGTACCGACGAAAGAATAGGGAACTCTCCCGTAGTTGTATTTCTAGATCGAAGACTAATTCATCTTAAGTTGAGCCCGAGAGGGGAATTGAACCCCTGACCTATTCATTACGAGTGAATCGCTCTACCAACTGAGCTACCCGGGCAAGAATTCATACCGTAGCAACACATATGATGGTTGACGACTTTAGTTATATATCTTCATCGGAAAGTGAAATAAAGAGGCCTTGAAGAAGAAGGCTCTCGTTTGGGTTCCTGTTAAGAGCACCATTTGCCCTCCGGACATGTTCAATTGAACGGGCAAGCGGCTCAGAAGGAGCTACATGCATCTTGTCCCTAAAAACATTTACTAAAGTAGCGAAACCAAACCGAAGCTCATCAATCCGGAAACGACGAATTTCTCTTTTTTGGTTAGCCTCAAGCTCTTTTCTTCCTGACCCACGAACACCTAAAGACTCTTCACGCTCGGCTAACAACTCCTTTTCTTGAATATGTCTCTCATCGATCACCGCCTGTGCTTCATCCAGACTATTTCGAATCTCTTCAACGAGCTCAGCAATGACATACCCGTCCTTGGTTAAACGTTCCGGTATCGATTGCCACATAAAAAATCGATCAGTAACGTGTTGATCGCTAATCAGATCAGAGGCCCGATGAAGATCTCCTCGCGAAGCAAGTGCCACCGTTTCAGCAATTTCGCCATCACAATTTTGGCCGAGAAGCCACGTAAGCACTCCAGATGTAGAAATAGGATGAAATTCTAATGTCATACATCTAGAAGCAATCGTGATTTGCTCATCGGGGATATCTTCTGCCATCAGAATAATGACGGTCGACGGGGGTGGCTCTTCAAGGGTTTTAAGAAGACGACCCACTGCAGTGGCATTCGCCGTGTGGAATCGGTCAGCAACAATTATCTTTCTAGCGCTCTCTACCGGAGTTCGACTAGCTTCATTTATGACTATCTGTACTTCTTCATCTCGGTACTGGTTGCCCTGAGGAGAGACCCGAACTAAATCTGGATGCTCTCCGCTTAGGGCCAGACGCACTGCCCTCTCGGCATCAGTTTGATCCAAACCTGCGCTTAAAATGAGAGCGGCAAACCCTTTAGCAGCTTCCCAACGGCATGAGCCTCTTGGACCCACGAAGAAATAAGCATGAAGTGGATGCAATGCTGATGTTTCTAGTTGTTCAATAACTTTCTCTTGCTCAACGACACGATCGAAAACAGCGGATTGCGCTCCCATGTCACGACCTAGGTTCATTTAACGAAAGACCTAGGTGATTGACTACAGCTTCATCGACAAGGCTGCTGACTTCATCCAGAGACCCCGAACCATCAATAACGGCCCACCTTTCTGGAGAATTCTCTGCAAGCGATAAATAGCCTTCACGAACCTTTTCATGAAATTCAATTGCTTCGCTTTCGAAACGGTCGGGCATATCCGTTCTTCGTCGGATAGAGAGTTCAACAGGAAGATCTATGAGTATTGTCAAATCTGGAAGAAGCCCGTTTGTCGCAAAGATCGACAATCCCCTAACTTCATCTACAGGAAGGCCCGTAGCGTATCCCTGATAAACAATTGATGAAGCTAAAAACCTATCTGAAACTACATGCCTCCCAGTTTCAAGATTCGGCCTAATAACTTCTTCTACTAACTGGGCTCTTGATGCAGCCATCAGAAGCGCTTCAGTACGAAATGCAAGAGGTATTTCAGGTGAAAGAAGAAGCTCTCGGAGCGACTCTCCAACTTCAGTACCGCCGGGTTCGCGAGTAAAGACAGCTCCTATAAGTTCAGAAATTCGACGCGCTTGAGTTGTTTTCCCACTGGCGTCTCCACCCTCAAAAGCTATAAGAAATCCAGTCACTAAGTCGGCTCCTCCTCATCTAAGAGTAGATCATCCTCTAGAAAATTTCTTACAGAACTGAAGGCTAGAAACCCAGCGCTAAGAATGATCAAGGCAGCAATCCATAGAGTTAGGCGAACGCCTGGAATAAAGATTTGCCACCCGACAATACTTATCCGTTTGTCAAAGATTTCTTCCGATAGGCCGTTAAGAGTAGCAGCAACGAATGGCCCTACAGACATTGCAATGATCAATGAGAGCCTAACTATGGTGTAGACGGCTGAAAAAATCCTTCCGCGAAGCTCCTCAACAACACTAATTTGCAGAAGGGTGAATCCAAGGACATAAATTGCTCCGGCGAATACTCCTAGTAAGCCTATAAGAGCTGCTGCTGGCCACAAACCAGACATTGATGCGGCGACAAAGAGACTAGCGCTAGCGGCAAACACAGAGAAGACAAAAAGTTTTACTTGCCCGATTTTGTTTTTTGACATTGCAAGGGATGCAACGCCGACAGCAACGCCAATACCCAGTGCCGTCTGAAGGACCGACATTCCGTCTGCCGGATTCTCACCTAAAACATCTTTTGCGAAAATTGGTCCAAGAGGTATTAACATACCACCGCCAATCAGACCAGCTCCCAAAGCCGCACAGACAGCTCGGACAACTGGATTGACGAACATAAATTCCCAACCTTCACGCAATTCCTTGATAGTTGAAGAGAAATCAAGGCGCGGCTTCTTCTTTGGGGCAGTTTCAGACTTTGAGCGTTGCGGTATCCCAATAAAAAGAATCATGATTGCCGAGAAGAGAAAGGTAAGGGAATCAGCAAAGAACCCTAAACCTATTTGATCTGCGTTAAACGATGATGCTCCGGGCCATGATGAAATTTTGTCGGCAAAGCGTCCAAGAAAGATAAAGATGGCACCTGCTATGGGGACTGTCCCGTAGGTCGCAGCCATTTGAAGGGAATTAACAGTCGTAAGGCTTTCCTTTGGGACGATACTAGGCACTACGGAATCTTTTGCAGGAATCCATAGGAGTGTAAAGATTTCCAATGCGAGGGAAGCCAGCACCAGATGCCAGACTGTTGAAGCAAATGGGAGAAATAGCAGGATGAGCACTCGCGCTAAATCACAATAAATCATGACTTTTTTTCGGTCCCAACGATCTACCAGAACGCCCGCAAGTGGAGCAAGAAATAAACCGGGGATTATCCGGACAGAGAAAACAAAGCCCACTGCTGTTTCTGGTGTTCCTCCACCCAGTTCCGTAGCTGCTGCAGCTATAGCAAGAAAGCCGAGCCAATCACCCATGGATCCCACTGCCTGCACGATCCATAAACGGAAGTACTGATAGCTTCCGAATATCTTCTCAACCCAAAGATTTCCCGCTAGTCCTTGATGGCCGGCAACGAGATCTCCGTGATGAGAGGTTGAGTCATGTTCTGAAGTCACGCGATCAGAGTAGTTTGAAGTCTTCAATAAGGCATAAACACAGGAAAGAATTCGGAAAAGGTAATGAGGTAGCTAAACAATTTTTATTGTTGGGCTCGTCGTTCCGCCAATAGTTCTTTGGCACGTTCACCGTTCATTTGTTCAACAGTGTCACCAAGTTGGAGGCTTGCATTTGTCTCACCGTCGGTGACGTATGGGCCGAATCTTCCTTCTTTGAGAAGGATAGGCTTTTCTGAGACTGGATCAGTGCAAGTCGTTCCGTCATCATTTTTCAACGAGATTTCTTTTGATTGGCGTCGACGAAACTGTTTCGGCTGAGAAAGTATTTCTCTGGCCCGTCCATAGGTGATTGTGAACGGATTATCATCATCTGCAAGACTTCTAGTCTCATCGCCAAAACGTAAATACGGCCCATAGGGTCCATTGTGAACAGTAATCTCAGGGATTTCCTCTTCTGATTTTTCGCTTTCTGCGTCAGGGTTTGCGGGAGTGATTTGTGAATCATCATCTGGTTCTAGAACTTTAGGAAGGCTCAGGAGCTGAAGGGCTTCTTCCTTCGTAAGGGTTTCAGGGTCCATTCCTTCCAGCAGTGAAGCAGTTTTAGGCCTTGGGGTGTTCTTTAACCTTTCTCGTTCAACGAGAACATCGACAGCGATTTGACAACTATCGAATTTCGATAGGGCCGACAGAAACAACTCAATGTTTTTGATCTTTGTCTCTGGGTCTTTAAGCGTTAGTATTTCATCCCAAAATCCAGACTCATGCAGTACGTCGCGGACAAGTGAACCCGGTTTTTCGCTTTCCTGTTTCTCCTGATAATCCATAATCAAATGGACCAACTGTTCTACCGCTGATTCTTGGTTACTTCCTGATTTAAGAACATGTCCGGACTGAAAAGCCTCAAACAGGCTGAATTGATTATCCTTTGAGATTTCTTGAAACCGCTCGATTGATCGTTTCCCGATTCCACGTTTAGGAGCATTAAGAATGTAAAGAATTGCTTCGTTATCTGTCGGGTCCACAATTGAACGGAGATACGCGGCTGCAACCTTTAGAGGTTTTAGATGGTGAGGAAGCCGCATTAGCTCACCTTCAGGAGACGAGGCTCTAGGCCATTTGGGGAAATGGCCTAAAGAGACATACCACCCATAGCTTCCTTGTCTGAGGACTACATCAAGCCCAGTTTCGGGATCCACACATAGAACTTGATCCGGTTCTGCCGCTGCATTGAGATATTCTTTAGCTTTTGAAACCGTAAGTTGATCCGGAGGAAGATTCTCGGGGACAGAGGCGGTTTCGCCATCTATTTCATATTGGACATACGGCTTCTGGTTGGCAAAACGCGCATAGATATTTTGATTAGATTCTGCATCAAGACCGACATGATGAGCTATCTCCTCGCGGAGTTTAGGTAATTCACCTAAATTGATCTTCTCTTCCACTTCTAAAAGTTTGTCGTTAAAACCAACTTATTTTTCAAACCACCAACGGTCAAGCATTTCAGTTCTTTGCTCATTTCCATTAGCAATTTGATCAAGGCTCCGCTCTAAGTCCGCCCTGTTGTGATACTGGACTTCATCGTTAAATTCTAGTTCAAGAAAGTTAGTCCCTACTATTCCTTTCACAGTTGGAACTAATGATCTGCCCTCTTTATATGCATATTCTCGTGCACGAATCTTCCCTATTGTCGCAGAAAATGTAGAAGGTCGACCGATTCCCACTTCTTCCATCCATTTCACGATTGACGATTCCGTAAATCTTGCTGGAGGTTTTGTCGAATGGTTCTTTACTTCTATTTGACCAATAGTTACGACCTCTCCCTCAGGAAGGTCAGGAAGGACCCCTTCTCCTTCTGATTCCTCATCACTCTCAGTTGTTTCTTCATAGATGTACCTGAATCCTTGATGTGTGATAACCCGACCACTTGCACTAAATGTCACCGCCTGAGGTTCTGAATTATTTTCGTGTGAAACTATCCCCCCAAGCAGCATTCGAGCAGTTTCGCCTCTTTCATCTGTCATTTGGGATGCAATGGTCCTTTTCCAAATAATTTCATACACCCGGAGTTGGTCTTTATTCAGATCTCCTTTGAGCTCGTCAGGGTGGCGAAAGACCTCTCCGGCTGGTCGTATAGCTTCATGCGCCAATTGAGCGCTCGCTGTTTTATTCTCATATGTTCTAGGTTTCTCGGGAAGATATTCGATACCGCATACGGTTTGGATACTTACCCGAGCTGCTTCAACAGCTTGATCAGAAAGTGCTGTGCTGTCAGTTCTGTGGTAGGTGATGAATCCATTCTGGTACAAACTCTGCGCTATACCCATAGCTGCGCTAGCTGAACCTCCAAGTTTATTTATGACTTCCTGCTGGAATGTGGATGTAGTAAAAGGTGGCTTTGGCTTCCTTTGGTAAGGTGAGCGTTCTATGGAACTCACTGTGAGAGTTTCCGTCTTTAATGCTTCCTGCAGTGAGCTTGCTTGCTCCTGATCGAGAATTACTACTTCGCTGCTTCTCTTAAGTTCTCCATTTTCATCGAAATCGTTCTTTCCGGAGACAACCTTTCGACCATTAACCTCTACAAGCTTGGTAGGAAACATTTCGTCTTGTTCTGAAAAAACACTTGCGGTCAAGCTGTGATAGTCGGCGCTTATAAATCTGATACGTTCTCGTTCTCGTTCAACAAGTCGGCGGGTTGTGGGGCTTTGAACCGGTCCCCCTGAAGCTCCGCCACCAATCACTTGTCGCATGACGCCAGACCAGCCAAAGCCTGACATGCGGTCCATGATCCTTCGAGCCTCCTGTGCAGCTACAAGATCCATATCTATTTCTCTCGTATGGTTAAGAGCTTCAAGAATGGCTTTTTCTGTTATCTCATGAAATACCATCCGATAATAGGGAATTTTAGGTTTGAGTACTTCAACTAGATGCCAGGCTATGGCCTCTCCTTCACGATCTTCATCAGTAGCTAGATATAGAAGCTCAGTATTTTTAAGTGCTTTACGCAAATGAGTTATTGTCTTTTTGCTATTTTCGCTAACAACGTACCAAGGTTCCCATGTATTCTCCGAAGTGCTCTGCCCCGCAACATCAATACCGTAGCTGCGGAGTTCCGAATTATTTTCATGAGTCGCAGGATTGTAACGTTTATCGGTTTTGACATTTTTAGGTTGGATGATGTCCCTAATATGCCCAACGGAAGCTTCGACTGAGTAATCAGATCCAAGGTAACGTTTGATCGTTTTCGCTTTCGCTGGTGATTCAACTATGACAAGTGCTTTGGGCACAATCCATCCATTTCTGTTTCATATAAGCATGAAAAAAACAATGTTTGCTTTCGGGGCGTGAGAGTAACCTAAAATTTCACGTTTGCAACGCATTCTTACAAAAAATGATTCTTTTGTAGAAAAATACTGCGATTACCTTTTTAGCCAGAAATCGTGTTCTCCCCAAACTAGTCGGTGCTATGGAGAGGAGTCACCCTGATTTTTCGACTTCAACATTTCGCCTATTTTTAGTTCCGAAATGCAAGAACAAGATACCGATAATTCCAGCAACCAATGATGCGAATAGGACCCCTATTTTTGATTCATCGGCGAATATTAGATTCTCTTTATAGGCGAGATTGGTAATAAAGAGAGCGACAGTAAAGCCTATACCCGCAGCATCCGATAAGCCTAATAGGGACAGGTTATTGAGTCCTTTAGGGCGTGCCGTGAAGGGCATCTTCAACCCTATCCATGTTGTTAGAAAAATTCCCAGAGTTTTCCCTACGACGAGACCAAGTGCAACTCCCCAGGTAACGGCACTTCCAGCAGCGTTTCCTATAACTCCTCCACCTAGATCAACTCCAGCATTTGCTAAGGCAAATATCGGGATGATAATAAAACTTGAAATTGGGTGAAGTGTTGATCCTATTCGCTCTGCGATTGATGAAGATGATTCGCTGATCTCCATTGCAGTGATACGAACATCGACAGGGTAGATGTTTTCTCCCTTGTCACGAAGCCACTCCAGAGCCTTCATACCTTCTTCTTTAGATTGCTGAGGTTTTGCAGGAGCGATAAGGCCAAGAAGGACGCCAGCAATCGTAGCGTGAACTCCAGATTCGAATGTCGCTAGCCAGAAGGCAAACCCTAAAAGTATATAAATCGGAATGTACCAAATCTTTAAGAATTTAAATATAAGAATTGTCGCAAGGATCACTAAGGCTGCGATAGACCAAGATAGTGAGAGGCTAGAGGTATAGAAAATGGCAATTACTAAAATTGCGCCGATGTCGTCGACTATGGCAAGACTTAGCAGAAATACCTTTAGTGGCCTGCCGACTCGGTCACCGAGAAGCGAAACGACGCCAACAGCAAACGCGATATCAGTTGCCATTGGAATCCCCCAACCTGAGGAAGGGTCTCCCGATGGGTTAAAGGCGAAGAAAATGAGTGCTGGAAATAACATCCCACCAATTGCTGCTATCGCAGGGAGGGCTGCTGCTTTAGGGTCTTTGAGATGACCGGCAACTAGTTCTCTTTTTATCTCAAGACCTACTACAAAGAAGAAGATAACCATTAATGCGTCGTTGACTAAATACCCTAAGGTGAGGTGGTGTCCTGATCCCCCCATGTGGTACCCACCTACGGTTAATTCAAAGTGTGTGTTCCAGAGATTGTCATAGCTTCCTGACCATTGTGAATTTGCCCAAATAAGCGCAACGGCAGTAGCGATAAGAAGTAGGACCCCTCCAGCGGCTTCTATGTTTAGAAAATTTCTGACAGGTTTACCGACACGGCGCGCTAACCCACTTTCTCCTCCAAGCCAAGTCCACTTAGGCAAGTCAGGTAAGGGTGTATTTTCTGCCATTTCTCATTCGATCTATAGTCTTCAACCTCTTATCCTAGAGGCAGCATGCAGGAAAATACTTCTTCAGATGAAGTGAGCGCATGCGGGGCTTCCTCTATCTATTACTGGAAGTACTTTATTTCTCCATTTGATGCTTCAACAATTGCGCGTACAGCGTGGTGAAGTGCTTCATGATGCACTTGGAATTCCTCTATCTCTGGGTCAGGTTCCGAAGAGAGTGTAGGAATATCTTCGGGGTGAATTTCTTCTTTTTTCATCTGAGCTAATGCTTCATCCCAGTTGGTCATATCCGCTTCACGTTCGAGACGCATGCTTGGAGCTTGCAGTAAAGCGCGATCTAAATCATTCACTATTGCTATTACAGTATCTGTGGTGGTCAGCACTCCGGGGGTTGATATCAAATGCAGTGCTTGAAGTTTCCTCATAGCCATAGCGATTATCATGTTTGGTGAGCTGAGTTCAATGACCGCTGAGTCAATTTCTGTTAAATCAATAGTTACCTTTGGTTCAATGTCGAACCAGTTCCTAAGAGTGTCGAATAGGCGGGCCGCTACGGAATGTAGTGCTAGTAGTTCATCCGGCTTTGGGAGCGTTTCCGGCCCATCTTGAGTATTTTCCATTCTTAGAGCGTATTAAAACCTTTTATAAAAGCCGTCTACTTTCGTTTCTTTATCATTTGAGAATTACTGAGTATCAGATTGTTTCTGACGGTGGGGAAACATAGACGGTCAGGTTAACTGTCGTTCCTTCATCAGCTGATTCAATTGTTTTTTCATCAGCGAGAATTTTCATCAGAGGTATACCAAACCCTCCTTCGTATTCGAGTCGGCCTTTGTCAGTAAGTGGGCCAGCAGGGTCTAGTTTCTCAGGGTCGAATCCTGATCCACGATCTTGTACTTCTACCTCTATTCGGTCGCCTTCTAACCCGAATCGGATTGTGATTCGTTCACTCGAGCCGAGGTTGGCGTGGGCTCTAATAGCGTTTGTGGTAGCTTCAGAGACCGCAAGTCTTAGGTCATCGATTCTTTGGTCGCCCAGTGACTGATCAACTCGTGCTGCTGAAGCTACCACAGCACGAACAAGTGAAAGATATTCAACTTGTGAAGGGATTTCTAAGATAATTCCTTTATTCATTCGACTTCGTCCATGAACTTGGATCTTGGTCGAGATCGACAACGGCGAGGACGCTATCCAACCCTGTTAAAGCAAATACTTCTTCAAGGCTGCTCGATAAACCGGAGCATCTGAAATCACCGCCATTACTTTTCGCTCTTTTTACGCCACCTACCAGTATTCCTAGGCCGGTCGAATCTATGAAATCAACTTTTCGTAAATCAATAACTAAATGTATGTTTCCCTCACTTACTTGACGAACGATCTCCTGACGTAGCTGAGGTCCTGTCGCCATATCGACTTCACCAGCAACATGGATGACAGTCCATATCCCAGTGTTGGAATTCGAAAGCGTCAGCATCATATCTATAGGTTATGGGATTGTGAACCCACCCGCTTGCTGAGCGGAAAGAAGATTACTTTCTCTGAAAGTATCCGACTACCTTTCTTTTAAATTGATTTATCCATCAAAGTCCATAGCAAATTTCTATGAGGAATTGCTTCATCAACGTCATCGGTCCAAGTCGCTTGGCCGAAATGAACAGATCTATCGTTGATTCTGCTCATAATTATTGCGTGGCGTAGCCCGGCGTAAACCATGAACCAATGCAGATCTTGAGGAAGTATCCCTGTCTGTTCCCTAAATATTTCTCTTACGGTTTCTGGTTTCATAAAGTCCGGTAACCCTGGAAACTCATATGTTTCAGCTATGTCTTGAAAGAAACTATGGAGGAAGACAAGCCAGCCGAGATCTACTTCAACTGGTGCGAGACTCGCCATCTCCCAGTCAAATACGGCAACTGGGGTAAACGATTCATTGTTAAACATGATGTTCCCGATTCTTGAATCTCCCCAACTTAGAACGGTTGCGCTTTCTTCAGGCCAATTTTGATCAAGCCATGTAAACGCATGTTCGATAACGGGATGGTTTCGGTTGTTGCCGATAACCCATTGGTAATAATTTTGCTGAGCTGCAAAATGTCTTCGTAGATGAGTTTCACCAGAAAATCCATTTTCGAGAAATCCAGTATCTATATCCTCTATATCTATTTTGGAAAGTTCACTAATTATTTCCACTGACTGACGCTCTAGAGTTTCTCTGTTTTCCTGAGATGCGTCGAGAAGCCAGCCACCAAAAACATACGGGGGGATATCGGGTGGAACTCTTCCTTCTATTTGCTCCATAACAAAAAACGGAACCCCTAGAACATGAGGGTTAGTCTCAAGCCAGAGAACATTTGGGACAGGTATTGAAGTTCTTTCACGAATGATTTTCATTATCTGGACTTGAAGATCTAGGTCATATTCTTGAAAAACAGGAATATCTTCCGACGTTGGTGCTAGACGAGCTACGAGCCGTTGTTCACTACTGAGATCTGCGTTCTTTGAATCAGTAGTGAACAGTAACGTTTCACTAGACATTCCAGATCCTGAAGGCCTTCGGAGATCAGAAATTACAGCTTCCGAATCAGTTGCTTTCTCTCTTATCCACTGCGTCAATAGCTCTTGGATTTCATTAAGGTCACGTGAAGTACGCTTTGGGTCTAATGCATCGGACATCTTTTTGAGAATACCAGTAAGTGAGTGGGCGCGGATATTAGCTGAGGTCTACTTTAGATTAGGTGCAGATCATTCGAATCAAGGGGGTTATCAGTTCAGCAGGCTTTGCCCAGGGTAATAGATTTGTGGTTGGCCATTGGGACCATTCACCTATCGGCCCTTTTGGTGACGTTATGTGGGGAACTCCAGACGGACGTAGAATCCTATTAGCTGGAAGTCAGAATGTAGCTGACTTTGTTACCTCTATTTATAACTTCGATGATGTCCGTATTGGTAAACTCAAAACAGAGTCTGATGGACGAGAGACTTCTGTAGATGGATTGGGTTTGAACCTTCATTTGTTAGGTGGAGTACCCCGCGTTATTCCTTTTCCTCGTCCTCTTTGGTTCACTAAATTTGTAGAAAAGCCATTAGCCAAATCTCTCATGGGAGTGGAAACTTTCGGTACCAGTTCTCGGGGTGTTTCTGAGTGGTATCAGGCGAGAAAATGGCGGTGGGTTAAATCAGGTACTGCCGTGCTAGATGGAAATAATCTGGGGGAACCTTTAAATTTCTCTCAACCAATAGAGGTAGGATTTTCTGAACCTCCTACTAAACCAGCAATAGTTTCCCTACAAGTTTCCATCAGATTTCCTTTCGATAACTAATCTAAAGACCCTTAAAGTAGAGTGATGCGTCTATTTTTCATCGCTCTAGAGCGATGAAATTTGGTCCTTTACGTAAGGTCTGTTCAGTAATCTAGATAGTAGGATTGGCAAATTGGAATGAATACATGAATAGGCAGGCGAGAAATTTATGTGGATATTTACTACGACAGGATTTCTATCAGTAGTTCAGAAATCTGACCCTGAGCTACCTGAGGATCCTAATGTTTTATGTGCTAGGGGGAGGAGACTAGGTGATCTGGAAGAACTGCAGGACTATATTGTTGAATCTCATGGAGTCACCGTGCCCATTCAGCAAAGCATGGTTACCGACTACGAATATCGAATGTATGTATCTCGAGATCAGTTCAGGTCCTTCGTTAGTCACCGCATTAGTGAACTGGACTACAACAATTACAAATCCGAATGTCAGAAAAAAGGTTGGGTGGGGTCGGCACTTGAATGCTTACATGAAATTTGGGATTCTGTTTATAGGAATCTAGGAAGTTACGGAAGTTCACCCGAAAAATACGAAGAATACATTGAAAAGCTTATGAGTGAGGATCCCAATTCCTACTGGGACGAAGACTAGGTCCAAAGAGGGTTATAATTCATTAGATGGTTGTGATCATTACCTTTCTCGTAGCAGCTGCTGTGACCTATTTCATTGTTAAGAAGGTCACAGATAAGAGATAGAGATTGCTTCTCGTTCTGTCAGCGAATACCTATTGTTGGATTAACGAACGAAATGTGGTTTGAGAGGAAAGCTGTAGGAAATCGCTTTCCGAGAAAAGTTTGGTAATAATGACTACTTGGTGAAATATCCAAGGAGGTGTCTGAGTACCTGGTGGGCTCCCCCGCCTTCAAAGCGGGTGGGACGAGTGATCCTCGTCCGGCGGGTTCGATTCCCGTCCACCTCCGCAATCTCTGGTTAACTTATACAGCTAAAAGATCTCGAGCACCCGTGTCGCTACTTGGGTGACGGAGTTTTGACATTGCCCGAGCTTCTATCTGTCGTATTCGCTCTCGAGTTAGGTTGAAATACTCGCCAACTTCTTCAAGAGTTCTTGGTTCTCCCCGGTCAAGGCCAAAGCGTAGCTTAAGAATTTCACGTTCACGTTCATCAAGAGGGGCGAGTAGACGAGCAATCTCATCTGGAAGCAGTGATGTAGCAGCTACTTCGAAGGGAGAAGCTGCTCCGCGGTCTTCAACAACGTCACCTAGTTCTGCGTCGCCATCTTCGCGAAGTGGCTCAGAAAGGCTCATAGGTTCACTTGCGAACCGTAAGGCTTCAATTACTTTGTCTTCTGGCATTTCGACATCTGCAGCGAGTTCAGTCAACGTTGCAGGGCGTCCATATTTGAGTTCGAGTCTGGATCGTGCCTTCTGTAGCCGTGCGAGTGTATCTCCAGCATGAACCGGAAGCCTAATGGTTCGTCCTGTGTTCGCTATTCCACGAGTTATAGCCTGTCGTATCCACCAAGTCGCGTATGTGGAGAATTTAAAGCCTTTCCGCCAATCGAATTTTTCTACTGCGTGCATAAGGCCTAGATTTCCTTCTTGAATCAAGTCGAGAAGGGGAAGTCCGGAAGCTTGGTATTTCTTTGCTATGGAGACGACTAGGCGAAGGTTTGATTGGACGAATTGCCGCTCAGCTTTTTCGCCATTACGAGCGTTACGTTTAAGATCTCGCTTTTCAACTGCGGTGATTTCTTCTGATGATTCAAGTTTCTGCCTAGCCTCAACACCCTTTTCGATCGCTTGGGCCAGTCGGACTTCGTCATCCTTTGTTAAGAGCGGGTATTGTCCAATATCGGTGAGATATAACCTTACGAGGTCTTCTTCATCTCGCTCTACTCGCTCTTTAGGCAAGGTACGCTCTTTTCAATATTTGTGGTACTACTTACTGCACCACGCTCCGCAAGTTTCACCATACCGAGATCCGTGCAGCGCAGCTACCAAATTTCAACGATATCTTTATTGTTTCTAAATTTTTTTTA
>PBIQ01000017.1 GCA_002720485.1 Acidimicrobiaceae bacterium | reverse complement strand
TAGATATTATTTCGCTTCCAGTTATTGTGAATTGACCGCTAATATCTGGCGTTCTACCTACAACAGTTTTCCCACCGATTCCGACTAGTTCTTCATCTATGCGAAAGCCAACAAATGATGAACCGCATACTTCGGTTAGGCACGCTTCATCGAAAACGCCGATCTCTCTATCGATTATCCAGACACCGTCTAAGCTTTGCACTTCATTTACTTCGGCTTCAGATAAAGCTTCTTCTCTTGCATCCTTAGCGGCCTGACTATTGACATCTGCTGGAGATGTGTCGCGGAACACAAAGTACCAGAGGAGCACGATGATCACGCCTATTAGTACGAGCAGAATCGCTACCCATTTTGCGATAGGTCTACTTGGTTTTTGGGGAGATTCTATTTCCATCTAGCTTTACTACCTGTCTTCCTTCGAGGTTTACGTTGGCAAGTAAATTTAAGTCCTATTTAGATTCAAACATCAAGAAGAATTCTAGCTACGAGGTCCATCCCGAAACCAGTCAAGATCGCTAGATACATCAATCCGGTGGCTGCCATAACGGCTGAGTATTGTTTTTCGCGAAGCGCTAGTTTTGTAACAGATACTAAAACAATTGTGCCTATGACACACGCGACCCAAAACCAGCCTAAAAGGCCATTGTAATTATCATCAATTGTTCCGTTGAGGACGCTGACCATACCTGTTGGGATAAGCAAAAAAATCAACTCAGGCAGCCAAAGAACTCCTGTCCAATTAATGAGAGTGTGTATCGGCTTTCGTGAAAGCCCCGGCTGCACCAGGTACCAGTGGCCCAGAAGCATCGAATTTGATACTGCTCCGAGGAATGCTGCTCCCGTGAGCGTTCGGCAAATAGCAAGCCATGTAGGTCCACCAGCTTCGACGGATCCAGCGATTAAACCGATAGCTCCGCATGCTGGGGCGAGAAGATCCAGAAAGGGGGGGAACTCTTTCGAAGCGGAAACCTTGCCAGGTTCAGGCACTGGTTGGTCTTTCCCAAGCATTTCTGAAACACGACGAGATCTATTCTGCGCAGCAATTCTTTGACCAATGACACCTGCATTTTTTCTTCTTATTGATACTGCCATGCTGAGCAAAGCTGCGAGTAGAAATAGCGACGTTGAAATTTCTCGTAACCATAGGAAATTTAGATTTATCCCAATAGCTAAGCTAGCTACAGCTATCGCTATGTAGATAGCCCTTGTTGTCCAACCATACCCAAGTGCTACTATCCGCTCCCGAGAGGTTACCCAGAGAAATAGCATCCCACCGGTAGCCCATTGGAGGAAAAAGGTCGAAGCCTCGATTTTCATAAGAGTTCCTAGCTGAGAACAGCTAAATCATGGTCAGCAGTATTGAGGGAATGGGGTTCCTGATTCGTCACAGCTACTATATCTTCAAGCCTTGCCCCCCATTTACCTGGAATATATATTCCTGGTTCAACACTAAAAACGTTTCCCGACCTAACAGGAATCTTGTTCCCTTCCACTATGTAGGGGTCTTCATGTGCCTCTACACCTATCCCATGGCCTGTTCGGTGAATGAAATACTCTCCATATCCTTCTTGACTTATAATTTTTCTTCCGATGCGGTCTATTTCTTCGGCAGGTGTCCCAGATAAGCAGGCACTTACCTGCTCACGTTGTGCTCGTTGCAGAACATCGTAGAGATCGAGGAATTCTTCTGGAGGAGTTCCGGTCCAGATACACCTTGTGATATCGGAGCAATATCCAACACCGTCCTCACCAATCCATGTACCCCCGAAGTCACATAACACAACTTCATTCTTTTCAATTATTCGGCCCCCGGCTTCGTGATGAGGGCTTGCAGCGTTTTCACCTGCAGCAACAATGGCAAAGTTCACCCTATGGTGCCCTTCTTCAAGAATTTGCCTTCCAAGTTCATTAGAAACCTGGTTCTCAGATTTTCCAATAAGTTGAATTTCGCCATTCTGCAATCTAGAAGCGATTCGATCTACGGCGGAAGCTGCTTTCTGAAGTCGCTTTATCTCTTCGGAAGACTTTATTGACCGTATTGGACTAGTAATCATATTTGCTCTAGAAAGCTTGAGGTTGGGAAGTTGATTCAAAAGTTCGATTGTGAAACGCGTCCAAGTCGTGTCACCCACAGCAACCGACGTTGCCGCTCCTAACTCTTCAACAAGAATAGCGATGGGGTCCTCAGATTCTTTCCATGGGCGAAGCGTGAAGATATCTGGGTGCTCTTGGACTCTAGGTGCTTCTAAGCCAGGTACGATCAATTTTGCTTGTCCTTCTCTCGGCAGGACAAACATCGTTAATCTTTCTAGGGGCATTGCTTCATATCCGGTAAAGTACGGAAGATCAGCTCCGACAGATAGAAGAAGAGCATCAATATCGTTCTCTTCCATGACAAGTCGGACGTCATTTAAACGATCAGCGAACATAGCTTTATAGTACGTTGAATTTCTTCTTGGCAAAACTGAATGGGTTTTTTGACTTCATTGAACCCTCAAGTTTTTATGATTCGCTGGCTGAAATTTGAGATTGTTTAGCATGATAGCTGCTTCGTGTAAGTGGGCTAGATTCGATATGGGTGATACCTAGCGATTCTCCATAGATCTTTAGTTCTTCGAATTCTTGAGGAGTCCACCATCGTTCTATGGGGAGATGGTTAGAAGTCGGTGACAAATATTGGCCGATAGTGACAATATCAACGCCGACTCGACTTAAGTCTTTTAACAAAATACGGACTTCATATTCTGTTTCTCCAAGTCCGAGCATAATTGATGTCTTAGTTGTTAGGCCATGCTGTTTCGCATGGCAAAGGACTGCAAGGCTTCGTGCATAGCTCGCAGATGGTCTAACTCTTCTTTGAAGACTCGGTACTGTTTCCACGTTATGGTTAAGTACATCTGGGCTACTAGCAAAAATCTTCGAAAGATCATCAGGGTCGCCTTTAAGGTCTGAAATCAGAATTTCAATCTTCGTAGAAGGATTTGTTTTACGAATAGCGGAAACAGTGTCAGCAATATGCTGTGCCCCTCCATCGCGAAGGTCATCTCGAGCGACCATTGTGACTACTGCATAATCTAATCCCATAGCGCTTACGACATCCGCGACACGCTGAGGCTCATTGGGGTCTGAAGGGAAGGGCTTTTGTGTATTGATCAGGCAGAAGCCACACGCCCTTGTGCATCTATCTCCAAGGACCATAAAGGTCGCCGTCCCATCTTTCCAACATTCGTAGATGTTAGGACATCCGGCTTCTTCACAGACCGTAACAAGTTCATTCGCTCGCATGGTTTGCTTAATTTTTCTGTATTCTGGCCCGAAGTTCGCCTTTACTTTCATCCATTCAGGCTTCCGTTTTAATTGAACTTGAGTGGCAGTCAGAGGCTGCGCCGTCTCAGCGTTTTGATTTACTGAACTCACATTCAGCTTCCGACTTCCTGGCCCCTCTCCTCTAGTAAAGGGGCTTAGGTCTTGGCTTCGAATTTTCCAAGCTACATCGGCTCGATCCAATCTTCCTTCCGACCATCTTGCTGCAGCAAATTCAGAAATAACATCCGCTACTTTTCTAAGGTCTAAATCAAGGCCCTCCTGTTTGAGTGACGTGACTTCCATTTCTTTGATACCGCAAGGGACAATAGCATCAAAATACGACATGTCAGGCTTGACGTTTATCGCAAAGCCATGCATAGACCGCCCCCTCGAAAGACGAACTCCTATTGCAGCTATCTTTCTTGGTGAGTGCCCATTTGGATCTACCCATACTCCTGGATACTTGGATATTCGACCACAATTTGGAAGGCCTAGTTCTTCTAACGCGTCGATGATGAGTTGCTCTACAGAGTTAATGTAGGCCGAGGTATCGGCCATACCTCCGCCTCGCTTCCCTGCAACAGTCAATATTGGATATCCAACTAGTTGCCCAGGGCCATGATATGTCACATCCCCACCTCGCTTGATACGGACAACTTCTGCTCCGATTTTCGACGGATCTACAAGTATGTTCGATTCATCACCATTAACCCCAAGAGTGAAGACATGTGAGTGCTCCAAAAGAAGCAAATAGTTTTCTGGACTGGCTTCAAAGAGGCTTTTCTGCACAGCAAGAGCGTCCTGATATCGGACTTTCCCTAACCATCGAACTTGTAATGGAAGCGGCAGAGCGTCTTCCATCATTTTGAATTCTCTATCTTCTGTCAAAACTTTCAATTGAGGATCTTACTTTCGCGTGCACGGCTTTAAGTCTAGTATTTGGGCTGCACCCTATACACAGGAGTCTAATGGTTGTTTGGATCGTACTCATCGTAGTATCTGCCGTTTTATTTCCTGTCACTTTTATATATAACAGGCTTGTTCGATTAAGAAATTCGACTGAGAATGCATGGGCGGCTATCGATGTCCAGCTTCACCGTCGTTATGACCTAATACCAGCACTCGTGAAGGTCTCTCAAGGCTATGCGGCTCACGAAAAGGCAGTATTTGAGGATATTACATTGGCCAGAACAGCTGCCATGTCTACTAAAGGAAGATCCCGAATAGCGGATAGCAATAACTCTGTTAGCGAATGCTTAAAGAAGGTTTTTGCCATCGCTGAGTCATATCCTGACCTAGAAGCAAACGACAGCTTTGTTAACGTTCAAGAAGAGTTGGCAGAAACAGAGGATCTCTTAGCGTATGCGCGCCAATACTATAATGATGTTGCGCTAGATTTTAACAACCACCTGCAGATTCTCCCCTTCAGTGTCTTCGCGTGGATCTTTAAGTTTGAGGTGCGGGAATATTTTTCCTATGGACAATCACCAGAAAGCTAATCAAGAACAATGGCTACCTATACAGAGAAACGAAGAAAGCGTTCTTGGTACCCGATCCTAGGATTTGCTATCTTCGCAGGGCTTGGAGCAGGATTAATCGCCTTTGCTAAGCCAGTAGAAAAAATTGATAACTATTGGGCTGTCGCTGAAATCAGCACTGAAGAATCAACTATTGTCAGCGAGGTAATCGACTACGACTTTGGAACTAAAAGCAGGCGAGGAATATACCGCGATGTCCCAGACCTAATTGAGGAGCAGATCATCAGTGTCGAGTCCCCTTCGGCCCCAGCCGATTGGACAATTTATTGTGGGTTCAATTGCGATAATGGTGAACTGCGTATCCGGATTGGAGATCCGAATGCAACCATTACAGGTAACCATAGATACGAACTTAAATACTCTCTGAATACAATTTCAGATCTCTCGAACTCGTTAGTTAATTGGAATGCGATTGGAACGGGATGGGGTCACCCCATAGATGCTGCGCAGATTCAAGTAATTTCCTCATTCGAACTCGAAAATCCTAAGTGTAAGATTATAAGTATCTTCGAAAAAGAAGAACCGTGCGATATAGCTCAGATCGCTCCCGGTCATTTATTCGTACAAATTGAGGGCCTTCTTTCTTCGCAAGGAGTAAATATCCAAGCAGAACTGGGTCAAACGGTTGGCAATCTTCCGAAATTTACTGAACCCCCAAATGCGCCAAAAGCGGGGCGAGATCTGTCTTTCATCTTCGTCGGACTGATTGCTATCGGAGCTACTCTTTTGGGAGGAACAATATCGGTGTGGGTATTGAGATTCCTTGGGCGAGACAAACTAAGAACAGGAAGCGCTGTCGATGCGGCTTTTGACGAAGGACAAGGTCGTGTTTCCAGAGCTGATACAGGGAAACTCTCCGAACTCGTTACCTTGAGCTTTAATCCTCCTGAAGGCGTTACTTCCTATCAGGGTGGCATTCTTCTGGAAGAATCCGTAACCGAGGACCATAAAACTGCTTGGCTGCTTGAACGGGCTATTAGCGGTGAAATAGACCTCACCGAAGATAATGGCAGCAGAGTCCTAATCGACAAGTTTTCGCAGCGCAGCCCCGGGGCTCTTGATACGATTTTCAATGGCCGAGAGAAAGTAGAATTGGGAGAGTATGACAAAGCTTTTACTTCTGGTTGGAAAAAACTGGAAGATGACCTAAATGCATGGATGTGGGAAAGCAACCTTTGGTCGTTCTCTAGAACAAAAGCTATTGGGTGGCTAGCGACTCCAGTGGCTTTTGGAGTTTTCGTTTGGGGCGGATTCGCTACCCATACCGCACCTAGTCGAGTTTTTAATCTTTGGAGCGTTATCTCCGCTATTATTTTCGGTTCGCTAATAGCAGTCTTCTATCGTGCTTGGGAACTAGCTGTTCGGACAACTAAAGGAACGGGGCTTTGGATCCAGATAGAGGGCTTTAGAAAATTTCTGAGTAAATCTGAAGCAAAACATGTGGAGTCAGCAGCTGAGAATGGAGTTCTCCGTGAATACACTGCTTGGGCTGTTTCTCTTGGTGAGGTAGGTGCTTGGAAACGCGCATTCAAACAATCATCTCGGCTCAACTATGATGGCGATCTAGCTTCAGACGACTACCTATTAAACGACTATCTATTTGCTTCCTATGCTTTCAATAGCAGTTACGATGTGCGGACAACACAATACTCCCCTTCCTCAAACGACTCTGGATGGTCGGGAGATTTTGGTGGAGGCTTTGATGGTGGAGGTGGCGGCGGCGGAGGCGGTGGCGGTAGCTGGTAAAGCCTTTCGAGGATCTGTTAGCCGTGTAGCCCTCTGCCAGTCAAGGACATGACCGTTTCGCCAAATAGTTCACTTAACGTTGGGTGCGGTTGAATGAATTCAGCCACTTCAGCAACGGTAGCTTCCCAGTTAACTGCTAAATACCCTTGCCCTAGTTGTTCTGTAACCCAAGGTCCTACCATATGAACTCCTAGTATTTGCCCTAATGTTCCATCGGGAAGTTTTTCTGCGACGACTTTGATGAGTCCATCTGTATCCCCAACTATCATGGCACGCCCATTACCTGAGTACCGGTGTTTCGATACTTCCATGTTGTATCCTGCTTCAATCGCTTCTGCTTCGGTAAGGCCTGCAAAAGCAACTTCGGGATGGCAGTAGATGGCCCATGGCACTTTTGCATAATCGACCGGAGTTACCTTCTCTTTACATATGCGTTTGATCGCTAATATTGCCTCGGCAAATGCGACATGAGCTAACTGGGGTGTATCTATTAGGTCGCCAATAGCGTAGATGCCAGAACTTTGAGTTTCGCAGAACTCAGTGACTGGAACAAAGCCTCTTTGGTCGGCGCTAATTCCTACACTCTCCAATCCGAGGAGATCGGGGTATGGCCTTCTCCCTACTGAGATAACTACCAGATCTGCTTCTATATTTTTTCCATCATTCAACAAAACTGTGGTTGTATCCGAAGTGGGAGTATGGCCTTCAACCATAATTCCGGTACGAATATCTATTCCTCTTTTCTGAAATGATCTATGGACGACTTTCGCAATATCTTTGTCGCAGCCGGCAAGTATTTGAGGTAGTGCTTCGACAACGGTTACAGTTGAGCCAAAATCATTTAAGGCTGATGCAAATTCAACTCCGATTGCACCTCCGCCGATAATGACTGCCCTCGAAGGGACTTTAGTTATCGAAAGCAATTGGTCTGAAGTTACGACTAGCGTTCCATCAATTTCAAAGCCTGGTATCGATCTGGGCTTGGAACCACTAGCCAGAATAATATTGTCACCAGAAATAACTTGTTCGCTGCCATCAGAAGGTGAGACCTTTACTTGGTTACCACCGGCTAACTTTCCCACTCCTGAAAAAACCGTTACGCTCCTTCTTGCCAACAGCCCTTCAACGCCTGAAGTTAAAGTATCTATTACCCCCTGCTTCCGGCTCATGAGTTGCAACATATCTAGTTCGGGGGCACCTGCCTTGACGCCGTATTCCTCAGCTTGACTGACTGTCCGAAGAACAGATGCTGTCTCTAACAATTCCTTGGCAGGGATACAACCAACATGAAGACATGTACCTCCTAATTTGCCCATTTCTACCAGTGCCACATCAAGCCCAGCAGCTGCACCATAAAGAGCGGCCCCGTATCCTCCAGGGCCTCCTCCTACTATCACCAAATCATAGTGAGACTTTGTATCTTCCATGTCCAAATCCTATCGCTACAACACTCGACTAATCGTTCAAACAGCAGCACAAAATTCAAGATGCTATGAGAACTTGTGTAGTGAATGCTAAAAGTATCACTAGTCCACAAACAAGAGAAACAATGATCAACATTCGCGTACTCATATACGTGGTAGACCATAGTGGCGTATCATGAAGTGCACCTAGACAGACGAATAAATTTAGAAATATTCTTCACGGCGGGAACTAAATGAAGTGAATATCTGTCATTTGCGGCACATATTTAGAGATCGGACCTTAGGAGCTTTCAACATGAAAATGTTTAAAATTAAGAGAAACCACGGTCTCTTACCCTATTCTTGCTGGCCTTCAACTTTCTCAAACTTTAAAGCTAAATGCAGCGATTGAACCCCTATTTAATGGCTGCAAGGCCACACCAATGGCTTAAAAATTTACTGGTATTTGCCGCGCCACTTGCTGCTGGAGAGATTGAAAATGGTAATACCATATGGAGGACTTCTGTCGTTGCTTTCCTATTTCTTCTCGTCTCTGTAAGCGTCTATTTCTTTAATGACTTGTGTGATGTCGAAGCAGACAAACAACATGTACAAAAAGCGCAAAGGCCGATAGCGAATGGCGAGGTATCAGTTCGATTTTCACTCGGGATCATCACAGCCTTTTCTATCACTTCTTTGATAATAGGCTTTCTCTTCTCTTTAGGTTTGGGAATTTGTCTAGCGGTATATGTCTTCGTTAATTTTCTGTATTCCATAAAGCTAAAACGGGTTCCTTATATAGAATTGCTTCTCGTTGCATCTGGATTTGTACTTCGAGCTGCCGCAGGTGGTTTCTCGACTGATATCCCGCTCTCTTTCTGGTTCGTCACTCTAGTCTCTTCCACAGCATTGTTCTTGGTGGCAGGTAAACGGTTCGCCGAGTTATCCGCATATCGGAATCACATGTCACGGCTAGTTCTTCAGTTCTATTCATTGAAACTACTTGAGGCTCTGATGGCCTTATCATCAGCAGTTGCTGTTATCACGTACGGATTCTGGCTAGGCCAATCAACAGACACTCAAACTAGCTACTCTGCTGCATCACTCTTTCTTTTTTTCTCGGGACTGGCAAGGTATCGAATGCGACTGCAAATTGGTTTTGGAGAAGATCCGGTACGCACAGTACTCAGTGACTTTTGGCTTTTAACACTGTCTGCCCTGTGGGCGATAGCATATGGTTTCGCAATCTATGGATAAGACAAAACTAGAAACTTGGGGAAACGTAAGCGTTTCCGAATCATATTTACGAGAACCTGAAACCATTCATGATTTAAGAAACATAATTGAGTCAGTTGGGGAAAGAGGATGCATACCTCGGGGGCTAGGGATGAGCTATGGGGATCAGCCCATGAACAGCAGTGGGGATGTTATTCGGCCATCATTTAGCGGAAAAACAATTGAACATGTAAGCATGAGCGGGCTCGTAACTGTCTCGTCCTCTGCAACTTTTGCAGAACTACTTGAACAAGTAGTTCCTCTTGGTTGGTATATGCCAGTAGTTCCGGGAACCAGTTCTGTAACTATTGGCGGAGCAATCGCTGCAGACATCCACGGAAAGAACCATTACCGTCAATCATCTATCGCAGACCATATAGAATCGATGACTTTAATGCTCGCAGATGGAGAGACTATCCGATGCAGCAAATCTCAAGAAAGCTCTATCTTCTGGGCAACTATGGGAGGTCTAGGACTAACCGGAATTATTATCGAAGCAACAATCCAATTAATACCAATCCGGTCTAGTAAAGTTCTCGTTGATAGAAGAAGCTTTAGCAATTTCCCCGACTTATTCGAAGCTATGAAATCACAAACAACTAACGCTGAATACAGCGTTGCGTGGCTAGACCTCGCCTCAAAGAATAACCCAGGTCGAGGAATCTTAGAAACAGCAAATCACGCAGACTCCGAGCCTGACAGTCAATCTTCATATGAAACTAAACCCGTTCTATCTCTACCCAGTTTTTTTCCTGATCTACTTCTTCGGCAATCAACAGTTAACGCATACAATTCCCTCAGATTCTCGTCAGCCGGATGGGGCCAGAACAATAAAAAAATTGAATTATCCACCTTTATGCATCCTCTTGATAAAGTCAGAAACTGGAATCGGCTATACGGAAAAACTGGGATTATCCAGTGGCAAATGGCTGTCCCTGAGATCTCCGAACACACGCTTTTCGATGTCATCGATGCAATTAACCATGCAAATGCCCCTGCCTTTCTCGTGGTACTAAAAAAACTAGGAGTTTCGAACCAAGCCCCCCTGTCCTTTCCAATACTTGGTTGGACACTTGCAGTTGATTTCCCCGCAAAACACGAGGGAATCTATGAATTTCTAGACGATCTAGATCAGAAATTACTGATGGCAGGAGGTCGGGTTTACTTGGCGAAGGATGCGAGACTCAACCCAAAATTAATTCCTAAAATGTACCCAGGTGTGCATGAGTGGAGAGCCATCCGTCGAAATATCGACCCCGATAGGCGTTGGCAAAGCGATTTTTCAAGAAGATTAGATTTGTAGCAAAGTGCTAATAGCTGAAAAGAAAAACGATAAAGTGGTTTAACTCAACGGAGGAAGATCTCCAAAGTCAAGATCAAACGGCAAATCTGGCTCAGGGTCATCATTCGTCTGAACGATCTCGACTGTAGTCTTCTCCGGCTCAAGGATCTCTCCAACTGCAATCATTGCCGCGCCAAGAACAACTGCGCCTTGCCCTTTTGGCTTCTTCCTCTCCGCCTCTTGAGTTTCGCCTAAGCCAGACTCAGGAGAATTGATCGACTCTTCTTTATCCATATCTCAGTTTGCCAGAAGATGCGATCAACTCAACTCAAAGAATTAAGAACTTCTTCGTTTCCGACTTGCTCGCTGAGCCAAAAAAAACAATTAGAGAAGCAAGAACGGAAGTTAATAGAAGCAAAAGAAAGAGAGGCATGGCTACGTCCAACCAAAGAAATTCTACTTGAGTATCATCTATGTTCTGGAAAATGAAGATCAAAAAAATCACTAACGCTAGAACACCGCCTAGATGCTTTGGTTCGAGTTCCCTTAACCTCTCTGTCATCCTAGATGGCTGCGACTCTTCCATGGAACCTCACATTCTTTTCGTTTCTAGCATGATTCGTGAGGTAAGGCGAATAACTTCAAAAAGCTACTGAAATATCTGGTTCGGTTACACCCTTTAGTAGACGATGTGCAACCATTCATACAAGTAGGAATTCATCGGAGGAGTTTGAATGATTGTTGCTATTACAGGCGCTACTGGGACGATCGGTGGTGCTGTAAGTTCGTGCTTGAAAGAGATGGGGAATGAAGTAATTTGTGTTTCTCGCAATAGAGACGTTGCAGACGTTTACTGGGATCCGCCTAAAGGTCTAATAGAAAGTCAAGGTCTCAATGGAGTAGATGCGGTGATTCACCTTGCAGGTGAAAGCATCGGGAACCGGCGGTGGTCAAAGAAACAAAAAGCAGAAATATACTCAAGTAGAATCACAGGCACAGAACTCATTTCCAAATCTTTATCTGAACTAGATTCGCCACCCAGTATTTTTTTGAGTGGTTCGGCCACTGGTTTTTATGGTGATTGTGGAAACAGCAAAGTAGATGAGAAGTCGCCGAAAGGCAGCGGATTTCTCGCCGATGTTGCATCTGACTGGGAAACAGCTACCAGGTCAGCGGAGGAGGCTGGAATTCGAGTCGTGCATTTGCGGACAGGGATTGTCCTTGACCCAAATAGTGGGATGATGAAGAAAATACTTCCTCTATTCAAACTAGGACTAGGTGGGAAACTGGGAAATGGCAGTCAATACTGGAGCTGGATTACCTTAGAAGATGAAGTACGGCTTATTGCTTGGTTGCTTTCTTCCGAAATTCATGGCCCAGTAAACCTGACAGCTCCTGAACCCGTTAGCAACACTGATTTCACTAAAGCATTAGGTTCAGCTTTGGGAAAACCCACAAAAATTCCTGTACCGAAATTTGGACCCATGATCCTTGCCGGAAGGGAACTTGCTGAAGAGCTAATATTTACGAGTACGCGAGCACTACCATCGGTTTCGCTTGATGCTGGTTTCCAGTTTGAACATCCTTCGATCGACATAGCCCTTAACGGGATACTGGGCGCATGAAGGGCCGATCTTTAGATGAAACCAGTCTGGAGAGAAAAGTTTCTGTCAGCAGAGTCATTCCCGCAGGACGCAACGAAATCTTCGACGTATTAGTAAATCCCTTTCTCCATTCGGAAATCGATGGCTCGGGGACACTTAGAGGAAAGGTAAGCGGGCCGGATCAGCTCTCTCTTGGTGATACTTTTCGGATTAAAATGAAGACATGGAACATCCCCTACCGGATAACGAATACCGTCGTTGAATATGAGCGAAATACTCTTATAGCATGGGCCCATTTAGGCAAGCACCGATGGCGGTATCAACTTTCTGATGGGCCTAATGGAACGGTAGTGACCGAAACATTTGACTGGAGTATGGCGATTTGGCCAAAGATGATTGAAATAGCTAGATACCCTAAGTCACACTTACCACAGATGGAGAAAACATTAGAGCGTCTCGAAAATTTCATGCTTAAACAATGAGGGAACGTGTCGTAGCAGCTTTTGATTTTGATGGCACGATAACAAGACGTGATACCCTCCTCCCTTTTCTTAGGCAATATGGGTTAGGAAAAGTTACTAAAGCGACATGCAAAACTCTGCTTGGCTTTAGAAACGGGGATCTCCGGAATGCGTTAAAGAAAAATACGCTCACTGAACTATTCGGCGGCTACCCAACTGCTCAGCTCGAAATTGAAGGGAAAGCCTATGCTTCGACAATTCCGAACTTATATCGAAGAGAAATCCTTAAGCGTATCGAGTTCCATAGACACCAAGGCCACCAGTTAGTGCTAGTCACCGGGTCTTTAGGGTGTTATGCAAGACCGGCAGGAGAGGTATTGGGATTTGATCACATAATCGCCGTCGAAATGGTGTCAGCCCTAGGTTATTTAACAGGGGAAATGGATGGAGTAAATGTTCGGGGCCCTGAAAAAGCAAGACGCTTAAAAAAATTCCTGAAGAGTGAAAGTGTCGAGCTATGGGCATACGGTAATTCCACTGGTGATAGGGAAATGCTTGAAATGGCAGACCATGCTGAAATGGTGTAGCGGTTCACTATGTTATTTAATAGCTACAGGGTTAACTGGTGAACCTATTCCCCCTACAAAGGGCTGAGGGCTAGCTTCTAGGAGAAAATCATATTGACCATCTTGCTTACAGTCATCAGAAAGTTCCTCTAGGTCAAAGTTCTGCCCCTGTGTTAGCCCCATCATGACAAGGTTAATGCAATGTATTGGCAGTATCGCCCCTGGGACAGACGGATCCCAAGGCATCACTTCAAAAGTAATCGTATCTGTTGCAACCGCAGCGACTTCACGGTCATAGAAAAACTCAACTGCCCCTAAACCAACTCCAGGAAAGCCAGGCATAGGTGACCCGTCAACCGGAGTTCCACTTCCATAAGAAATCACGTCACCATTTCTAGCTTTCGCCATCATTCCGGTTCGTAGCAGGAGAATATCTCCGCTACGGACCTTCACACCTTGCCGCTCTTCTGCATTGACACAGTCTTCGTAGGTGATTGCGTGTCCTCCAGAAAGTTCATCGACTTCGTGCAATTCGGCAATATCTAATAGAACACCCCTACTTGTTAGGGTTTCAATTTTTTCAATTCCGCAGACTGATGCTCCATCATAGGTGATCGTATTTGCATCGCGCCCTCCATAAATCTTGCCTTCCCAACTAGCGTGGCATAGCCCATCCCAGTGTGTTGCTGACTGGAGACCCATGGTAACAACGTCGTCACTGGTGCAGAAGAGAGACGGGTCTCCTATAACCGGAGTGTTTAGTTGAACCATCGTCCTAAGAGGATTTATGCGCCCCGGCATTGATCCTAGTTGCAAACCCCCTTGTTGCTTTAATGGGAAAGCTAGTGAGAACCGTTTCCCACTACGAATACTGTTGGTCGCTTCCCGAAGAACTTCATCTGTTATGAAATTTACTGTTCCCCGCTCATCGTCTTCTCCCCAACGGCCCCAATTCTTTACCTTCTCACCAAGGTCGATAATTTCCTGTGGATATGGCATTTACACCTCACTTGATTAGCTAATTAGACCGTAGTGCAGTTTAAGCTAGTAGCTCAAAATCTTGTTTGCCCGAATGATTACGGCAAGATGATTTCTGCAGGTGGTTCTTCACCCGAGCGGTCTGCCTGAAGGAATCCGGCTTCAACCGCAAGGCGATCAGCGTAATCATTCCATTCATCTCCTCCGTGGCCTTTCACCCATGTGAACATTAGGTCCCGATTTTGATACTCTGCGATTAAAGGCTCCCACAGATCTCTATTCGCTACAGGTTTTCGCTGACTATTTTTCCAATTTCGCTTTAGCCACCCTTTCCACCAACTATCTCGAAAGCAGTTAACTACGTACGTTGAATCACTGATTATCTCCAATGGGCCCTTTACAGCCGTGACAGCTTCGATTACAGCGATAAGTTCCATTCTCTGATTTGTGGTATCTGGCGAATACCCTGAGGCAAAATTTCCATCAGGAATAATCCAGGCCCATCCTCCTGGGCCTGGGTTTCCGCTACATGATCCATCTGTGAATATTTGCGTTCTCATTGTTCCCCTTCTGGGACTGAGTATTGATCAGAAGTCATTTCTCTCGTCGCTAATCGCTGCGTTCGATCTAGCCACCCAATTATTATTGCAGATGCCCTAGGGTCGAATCGTAATCTGTGTGTGCCGCCTTCAATAATCCGCAAATCCGCATTGCCATGAGCGTCAGCGATTACTCGCGCATCGAATGATGGAACAACTTGATCACTTGCTCCATGAACCACCAGCAGAGGCTTTCCGCTCATTTTTTCTGCAGCTTCTAGAGGTCTAATCAAATCAATTTCCTCAGCCCATGATTTTTTATCTTGGGGAAACTCTGGATCCGTTATTGCCCCTACGGTACGCGAATACTGCAAGAGTCGATCCGGATCTTGCGCCCAATCATGAAAATCGGAAGGAGCAGAAATAGAAGCGACCCCGCTCACCTCGTCACACAAACTTGCAGCGCTGATAGCTAGAGCGCCACCAGTACCAAACCCCGCGAGCCAAACCGAATTGACTTGAGGATTGTCTGTTAGTTCCGTTGCTGCGCAAATGGTGTCATCGAGCCACCCATTTAAAGAGAACTCACCTTCTGACCCGCCACAGCCTCTGTATGTAAAAGCAAGAACAACCCAACCAAGAGCTTTCGCCACGAGATCAGCGAAATCGTAATATGACCTGTCATCATCGATCCCCTGACTTGACCCTGAAGGAAAGCCATGGCACAAAACTAATCCCGCAGTACCTGAAGCCCTTACTCGATTAGGAACAGCTAGATGACCTGTGAGCGAAATCCCATCCGAGTCGAGCACATATGTCAATGTTTCTCACCTAGATATTTCTTTGCCTATAGCCGCGGTTACGCGCTTCAGCGAGAGTATCAGGCCCAAAAACCAAATACTGTTCAGACGCTACCAACTCATCAATCACTGTTTCATCGCTAACTGCGTCTAGGTCATATACCCGCTGGTTGCGCTTATCCCCTAACCAGCGAAAATGTTCAACTCTTGTAGGTCGTTTCATTGAGCACCTCCGATGAAACTATTTTAGAGAACAGAAGAGCCATTGGCTAACACCTTCAACGACAAATTTGGGGAGATTTTCACCTCCCCAAATTCGAATCCTGGATCACGAACTGCGTTTAGGCTATGGCCTGATCAGGTGGGACCTGAACCTGACCGCTCATCCGCGGGTGACCAGTTGATATTTACATCTTGGTCCAGGGGGCCGCTTAGTAGCTGGCCACCTCCAAGGTCCCAAAAATATTACTACTCAGTTGGACCACCTCCTTTCGTTGGTGAGAAGAGCCTAGCTTTTGTTTTATCTAAGTGCCGATGTTTAGATGAAAATCCCTTATCTAAGTAGAGGCTTCTTTCACTCGCCCTCTAATTCGGTGATTTGATCTCCTATAGCACCGATGTCCTTCATGTATTGATTCGCTAAATCAGTGACACACACGATATCTATGACCTCTAGGCCTAAGTTGGATTCTTGCGACCTTCTAACCAGCTCATCCACGAGATCATCTTCATGGGCAAGAACTGTTTTATTCCTTAATGCGGCTGCTTCAGCATCCATGTCGATATCGCCGTAGCTAGCTATTCCCTTTTTCCGAAAGTACGTTATCTGCCATCTAAGAAGAAGCCTTACTTCGTCATGCGTTACACGCATTCCTGATTCTTCATGAAGATTTTCAGCTATGAATTCAACAGCTTTTTCAATATCTAGAATAGTTTGAGCGGGAGTCTGACGAAGTCTCGCAGAAACCAAAACGATTGAAAACCATGCCAAAGTAACTACAGTTACCGTCGCTATAGAGATATACACCCACATCTAGAACAAACGTTAGTCGTTCAGCATCGAAAAGGCAGCACTCTCGTTGAAGTGACTTGTAGAATGAGACTATGAATACATTGTTCTTTGAGGACTCCGAATTAGAAATTCACAAAATCGTAGTTGGTCCTATGGACAATAATGTTTTCGTCTTGCGTTGCACTGAGACAGGCGAAGGGGTTTTAATCGATGCAGCTAACGAACATGAGCGGCTGTTAGACCTCTGCAAGAATCTAGGAGTTAGACAAGTGCTTGAGACACACGGGCATTGGGACCACATTCAAGCCGTCCCCCATGTCCGAGAAGCTGGGTATTCAGTTTTTGTCACCCAAGAAGATGCCCACATGCTCGACAGCTACGATGAAATTTTAGAGGACGATACAGTTATCGAAGTAGGACGACTTAAGCTCCATACCATTATGACCCCCGGCCACACGCCTGGATCAATGTGTTTCCGAATACAGGATCGCCCAATCCTTTTTTCAGGCGATACTTTATTTCCCGGCGGGCCAGGAGCGACCCAATTTGAAGGAGGGGACTTCGCAGCCATTATTCAGTCCATTGATCGTCGTTTATTCACCCTTAACGCCGACACCCTTGTCCTCCCAGGCCATGGAAATGAAACCAGTATTGGAGCAGAACGACCACACCTAGATGAGTGGGTTGCTAGAGGGTGGTAGCAAGATAATTACTCCTATTACAATAGGAGTAATTATCTAAAGGGATACACTTCATTGTGGCCAAATCGTTAATCGAAATTCAGGATCTGCACGTCAAAGCAGAGGACGGAAGCGAGATACTAAATGGAGTGAATCTCTCAATCTCTGAGGGAGAAATCCACGCATTGATGGGTCCGAATGGGTGTGGGAAATCTACCCTAGCTTCAGCCCTATTAGGCTCCCCAGAATACATCGTGGAATCAGGGGAGGTCTTATTTAAGGGCGAGAACGTTACCGAATGGAGCGCCGACAATCGAGGAAAAGCTGGAATGTTCCTTGCATTTCAATACCCTCAAGAGTTTCCGGGCGTAAGTGTCCTCAATTTTCTGAGACAAACGGTTGAAGCCAGAAGCGGAAAGGAAATATCTATTCTGAGCCTTCGGAAGCAAATGCTTGTTTGGATGGAGCGGCTAGATATTGACCCTGCTTTCGCTGACCGGTATCTAAACGAAGGATTTTCTGGAGGAGAGAAAAAGCGGAATGAAATCCTACAAATGGCACTACTTGAACCTGAGTTTGCCGTCCTTGACGAAACTGACTCTGGACTTGACATTGATGCCCTTCAAATTGTCGCCACCGGGATCAATGAAATCATGGACGAAAATCCGAAAATCGCTGTGCTCACCATAACGCACTACCAGCGTCTCTTGGATCACTTGCAACCCCACCATGTGCATGTTCTCATCGATGGCAGGATTGTCAAGAGTGGAGGCTTTGAGCTGGTCGAGCAACTCGATGCCGAAGGATACGAGGAGTGGCTATGACTATTGAAGTGGCGAAGATAAAGCAAGACTTTCCCCTGCTTCAAAGGCATATCAAAGGAAAGCGCCTTATCTATCTTGATTCTGCGAATACCTCTCAGAAACCAGTGTCTGTGATGGACGCAATGGAAGACTACTACCGACAATTTAACGCAAACGTCCATAGAGGCTCGTATCAACTCGCAAATGAAGCGACTGCTATTCTTGAAGGAGCTCGAGATAAAGTAAGTTCTTTTATCAATGCTAATTCAAGGCAAGAGGTCGTGTTCACAAAGAATGCGACAGAAGCCATGAACCTTGTCTCTAATACTTGGGGTCGTGCGAACCTCAATAATGGCGACGCTATTGTCCTGACGGAGCTAGAACATCATGCAAATATCGTTCCATGGCAAATGCTCGCAGCTGAAAAGAATTTTGAAATTAGGTGGATAAAGATTGATGACAATGGACACCTTGATTTATCAGATTTTGACCAGTTGATTCATGGGGCGAAACTTCTTAGCTTTGCTGCGATGTCTAATGTTCTCGGAACTTTCACTCCTGTGAAGGAGCTGACTGTCAGAGCGCAGGAGATGGGTTTAACGGTCCACGCTGATGCCAGCCAATATACCCCGCACACCAAGACAGATGTTCAAGACATGGGAATTGACTTTCTAACATTTACCGGCCATAAATTACTTGGTCCGATGGGAATAGGAGTTCTGTGGGGCAAGGAAAACTTGCTTGATTTAATGCCACCATTCCTTGGTGGTGGGGAAATGATTTTAAATGTCACCAAAGAAGGCTTCTCAACCAACGAATTACCTTGGAAGTTCGAAGCCGGCACCCCCATGGTTGCCGAGGCTGCAGGGTTAGGTGCAGCGATCGATTATTTATCTGATATCGGTATGGAGGAAATCAGAAATCATGAAATTGATTTAACCGATTACACTCTTCAAAGTTTAATTTCAGAATTCGGAGAAACCATATCAATCTTTGGACCTAAAGATTCATCAGAACGTGGTGGGGTTATCTCTTTTACCTTCGATGGCGCTCACCCCCATGATATTTCGCAAGTATTAGATGAAGATAACATCTGCATACGTGCTGGCCACCATTGTGCGAAACCGTTAATGCAAGTCCTCAATGTTGGAGCTACATCTCGCGTGTCTATGTACCTTTATAACGACCGTTCTGATATCGACGCTTTGATTTCCGGTTTGCATAAAGTACGTGATCTGTTTATCCCATAATTAAACTGTAATTATGTCTTCACTAGATGATCTATATAAAGAAATCATCCTTGATCATTACCGCTCTCCAAGAAACCAGGGGGAGCTTGATCCTCCTGCTCATCGCTGCGAGGGGTTCAATCCTTTATGTGGAGATGAGGTCATTGTTTTCGTTTCATTAATTGATCAGAAAATTGAGGATATACGGATTGGTGGTCAGGGATGTTCGATTAGTCAAGCGTCAGCATCAATGATGACAGAGATCATAAAAGGGAAAAGCATCAGCGAAGCTGAGAAAATAATCCATGCTTTCAAAGAGATGATGGATATCTATGAAAGTGAGTTATCTGGAGAGGAAACGGCCGAGTCATCATCAAACGTTGATCTTGGCGACCTTGAAGCACTTCAAGGAGTAGTTAAGTATCCAGTTAGAATAAAGTGCGCGACTCTTGCGTGGAATACTCTGACCCAATCTATTGATGAAATCCAGGGGGTTAAATGATTCTCACTAGTGAACCAAAAGCTACTTGTCCTCCGGTAGCTATTTAGGTTCAATGAGGGGTGCAGTTATAAAGGATTCGAGTGAATCAAAAAAGGCTTTGATGATAGCCCCATCACCCTGAATGATAAGATCACCTGCCTGAATTGCTTCTTCTAGGGCTCTCTGCCCGCCGAGTATCATGGCAATGATCTTTCTTGTCGTCGTGATCTCTGCATTTGCTTTGCTGTCTCTGGTGCTAGGATCGTGGTGAATCGTTGATCGTTGAATACCAAGTACATGGTCTTCTTCTATATCTGTGAAATACCAGTTGATACGCGTTGGTCCATGATCAAATTTTTCAGGGTTGAACCGGACTCCGATCATGTCAAAAAGTTGTTCAATGGTGATCGCATGAGCGATTTGCCGTCCCATTGATGCAGGTATCCGAAGCGACCCATATCTGAGTTCACGGGCTGCTGTGAGATACGCGTTTCTCCATGTTCCTGACTCTGATTGGTATCCGAGTTGTTCAAATGCATCCGCTTGAAGGTTTCTAACTTCAGTATTGGTTGGATCAGCAAAAACAGCGTGGTTCATGACTTGAACAACCCACCGGTAATCGCCTTCTTCAAATGCTTTAGTTGCCTTTTCAACTAGCTCTTCAGTGCCTCCCATGTACTCAACGTATTTCTGCCCAGATTCAACCGGCGGGAGAGGATTTAGATTCGCCGGATTTCCGTCGTACCAGCCGAGGTATTTGGTGTACACGGCCTTCGTATTGTGTGAAACCGTCCCGTAATACCCCTGCACATGCGATTCACCTAAAAATTCTTCAGGGAGTTTAAGAGTTTCAGCGATTTCGGATGGCACATACCCCATGTTGGCAAGCCTCATCGTCTGATCATGCTGCCACCTATAGACATCCCGTTGCAGGCACAGGAATTCCCGTACTTCCTGATTACCGAATCGCGGCCAGTGGTGAGTTGCAAACATTGTTTCAGTCTGCTCGCCCCATAGGAGTAGCGCTTCGTGAATGTATTTGCTCCATGCCAGAGCATCTCGAGTTTGAGCTCCCCTGATTGGATAGAGGTTGTGCATCGTGTGTGTACAATTCTCAGCCATGCAGAGAAGGTTCTTATCTGGGAAGAAGAAATTCATTTCTGACGGAGCTTCTGCATCCGGCGTGTTCTGAAATACCACCTTCAACCCGTCTATGTCTAGCTCCGTTCCAGTTTCATAAACTGTTTCTGTCGGAGGTATGAGGTAGGAAGCCCCAAGAGGCAGTGATTGTCCAAGGCCAATATCAACTTGACCAGTGGGTCCAGCTGGCAGTAGCGGTCCGAATTGGTAGTGGGCGCGGCGAGCCATCATAGGGCCGGCAATGATGTTCTCGCGAACTACTTCTTCAAGAAAGCCATCAGGGGCGATGATACGAACATTGCCTGCTTCAACTTCCTCTTGTGAAGTGACTCCGAGTATGCCGCCGAAGTGGTCGAGGTGGCTGTGGGTGTAGATTACTGCATGTACCGGTCGCTCACCTAGTATTTGATTAGCGAGTTGAAGGCAGGCTTCTGCTGTTGAGCTAGTTGTTAGTGGATCGATAATTAGCCAGCCGTTCGAAGTTTCAAGAAAAGTAATGTTTGATATGTCGTATCCTCTGGCTTGCCAGACCCCTTCCGCCACTTCAAAAAGCCCATGTATAGCGTTGAGTTTCCCTTGTCTCCACAACCCAGGGTGGACTGTTTCAGGTGATGGCTTTCCTTCTCGAAGAAAATCATGAGACGCTGTATCCCATACAGCTTTTCCATCGAGTTCTATGCGTCCTGTTTCATGAGTAGCGATAAGGCCCTGTTGTGCCCGTTCAAAATCACTAGCATCATCAAAGTTAATAAGCGCTCCAGCGCTTTGATTTGCTTTAATGGTGTGGGTCGTTGCTGGGTTCGCTAGTGGGTCATCCATTTGTTTTGTATAGCCGGAGGTGGCAAAGTCTCCAAATTTAATGTTTACTCAGGTTGTGTGAGTATGAGGCCACTAGTTGGTACGGCTGTTCCTGCCGTTACGAGAACATTCTCAACTTCGGGCACCTGATTAACTGAGGACCCTCTGACCTGTCTGACAGCTTCTGCGACACCATTCATCCCATGAATGTATGCCTCTCCCAGTTGACCCCCGTTTGTGTTGATCGGTAGTCCACCTCCAATCTCGATATTTCCATCTTTGATGAAGTCCTTTGCTTCTCCCCGCTCGCAAAAGCCGAATTCTTCAAATTGAGGGAGTGCTAGAGGTGTGAAGTGGTCATAAATAACTGCTGTCTGTATATTTTGTGGCCCTAGCCCTGTTGATTCCCATAGTTGACGTGCCACAACTCCCATTTCCGGTATCCCGGCTATATCTTCGCGATAGTACGACTTCATCATGTGCTGATCTCTCGCTACTCCTTGCGCTGCCGCAGCGATAACTGCAGGCTTCTGCTTGAGGTCCTTAGCTCTATCTAGAGTGGTCACTATAAGGGCTTGGCCGCCATCACTTTCCTGACAGCAGTCAAGCAGGTGAAGAGGTTCTACTATAAAGCGGCTGTTTTGGTGGTCTTCGATGGTTATGGGTTTCTGGTAGAAAAAAGCAGCTGGATTGTTCGCAGCATGTTTTCTATCCGTTACAGCAATTATTCCGAAATCTTCACTGGTGGCCCCGTATTGATGCATGTATCTTCTGGCATACATTGCGACCCAAGAGGCGGGGGTGAGTAAACCGAATGGAGAACTCCAACTGAAGCTAACATCAAAAGCTTCAGGGCTCTGATGTCGTCCTTGAACTCCTCCGCCGAAGCGATGCCACGATCTTTCATTAAATGCGCGGTACACAAGGACGTAGTCTGCTACACCGGAATGAACGGCCATTGCGGCTTGTTGAATGACTCCTCCGGGTGCACCTCCTCCATGGTGGATCATTGAGAAAAACGTAAGTTCGGGAATACCAAGGTTTCTCGCAACTTCGATTTCAGTATTTTTCTCAGCACTGAAAACAGAAATTCCATTGATCTGTGTTGGATCTAGACCTGCGTCTTCACATGCAAGCAAGCTGCATTCTGTAGCTAGTTGCATTGGTGTCCGGCCGGAGTTTTTGGAAAATTCAGTCGCACCTATACCGACAATCGCTGTCTCTCTTGCAAATTTCATAATTGACTTATCGCGATAATCATGAAGGGAACCCTTCAATGGAGGTGAATGTAAACTTCTGGCGGACAGGTGAGTCATCAGCTTTAACTGTGTACGCTTGGCCGGTCTCGTCCCCTATTGCGACCTCATGCATAGCTTCACTAACTTGTTGCGGATCTAGAAGATTTGAATCTGCTGATGTGAGCCGGTCAACACCTACGAGTGGGGTTGCAACTCCACCGGGGCATATAGCATTTATCGTGATTCCCTGATTTAGAAGACCAGGTGCAACTCCACGCACCCACCCCACGACAGCGTGTTTCGTCGCGGTGTAGAAGGGATCTCTGTTCCAGGCGACTATTCCAGCTATGGAAGCTGTAGCGACAATTGATCCCCCTCCGCTCTCCTCTATTACGGGGGCAACAGCAAGGGTCCCGTATACTACGGAATCAAAATTTACGGCCCGGACTGTTGTGTAATGTTCTGGGTCAAGATCAAAAGCAGTGTAGGGGTTTATTTGTTCTTCTATTTTTCTGCCAAGAATGCCAGCGTTAAGGAATGCATAATCCAATCGGCCGAAGTGATTGATCAACTGGTTCGCCACTTCAATATTGTTCACGTTGTGAGAGACATCAGTTGTAAAGACCGAACAGCCAGTTTCAGTTCGAATTGATTCAAGTCCGGATGAATCTAGATCAACGCCTAGGACTTCGATGTTCTCTGATCGTAATTTTCTCACTAGCGAAGCACCTATGCCGGATGCGGCACCGGTGACAAGTGCAACTTTCGTATCGTTCTCGCCCATTATGCTCCAAATAGTTCGTCAATCTTCTCACATAGTACAAAGTCTATTTCAGTAACGCCACCAGCTTGATGGTTGACGACGGCAATCTCTACCTTGTTCCAGCTATTTGACCAGTCCGGGTGGTGGTCGAGTTCTTCTGCAATCGCTGCAACCTTAGTCATAAAGTTGAACGCTTCTTCGAAGTTAATGAATTCGAAAGTCTTTTGAAGCCCTTCCTGTGTGGCTTGCCATTCGGGAATGCGTCCAGACATGGATGTGAGGTCGTCATCTGTGAAGACCTTTTTTCTGTCCGCTTGCGACATCTAACTGAGCCCACCAAGAGTCACGGAGGTCTCTGTCGACGGTGTCCATTTCTCATACCCATCGCTTTCCAACTCATCTGCTAATGATGAATCTCCTGAAGCAACAATTTTCCCTTCAACGAATACATGAACATAATCAGGTTTCAACTCTTCAAGGAGTCGGCTGTAATGCGTTATTACCAATACACCTAATCCGTCTTCTTCTGTTAAGCGCTGCACCCGATTACTTACAACCCTTAACCCATCTACGTCTAAGCCAGAATCAAGTTCATCAAGAACCGCTATGGAGGGTTTTAATGTAACTAACTGGAGAGTTTCGAGACGTTTTTTTTCACCGCCAGACATGTCAAGGTTAACGCCTCTTTCGAGGTGATCTTGGGGAATACCAAGGTTTTCCGCTTCTTGGCTTGCATGTCTCAACACTTCACTAAGGTCATCGTTCTGTGAAAGTTGAGATACTTCTATGATCTTTGAAGCAGATACGCCTTCAATTTCAACTGGATATTGTAGAACGAGAAATAATCCAAGCTTTGCGCGTTCCCAAGTCTTGAGACCCAAGAGGTTCTCCCCATCCAAGGTTATTTCTCCTTGGGTAACCGTGTATCCTGGCCTTCCCATCAAGACATGAGAGAGGGTAGATTTACCTGACCCGTTTGGCCCCATTAGAGCGTGGACTTCTCCCGAGCGAACGGTTAGATTTACACCGGTAAGAATTTCAGCTGACTCGGTTCGAGCGTGCAGATTTTTTATTGCGAGATCAACCATTATTCCGAACCTTCAGGCATGTGGAGATAAATACTATTCTCGCTGCTTTCTATTTTAAATACAGGAACCGGTTGTGTCGCAGGTAAGGACACGGGAATGCCATCACAAAGTGAGAACTGCGCTCCATGTTTCCAGCACTCTATGGTAATTTCTTCCGGATCTACCGGCCCTTCAGAGAGTGAATAATTTGCATGGCTGCACATATCTCCTATCGCGTACAGCTCCTCCCCTATTCGAACTACAGCAATTTTATGACCTTCCACTTCTACTCGCCGAGCTTCTCCATCTGGTACATCATCGATGCCGAGAACACGAACTTTTCTTCCTAAAGCTTGCTCTTGTGACTTATCCACTGTGAGCCATCCTTGCGTTAAGTTTATGATTAAATAAGTCAGCTATCCATGTGTTTATAGCTTCAACTGGAAGTGAAGATACGACTTCTTGAAGGAAGCCATGGACAATCAGCTTCTCCGCTTCAAAGGTAGGAACTCCCCTGCTTTCTAGGTAGAACCTCTGGATTTCATCAACAGGGCTCACGGTGGAGGCATGGCTGCATTTCACATCATTATTTTCGATTTCAAGATTTGGAACAGATTCCGCCCAAGCTTGATCGCAAAGCTTAAGAGTCCGGTTTGTCTGGAATGCATTTGTTCCTGATGCTTCATTAGCTACATGAATTAAACCGGTGTAGATAGAATTCGATTGATCGTCCAAGACTCCTTTAAATAGAAGTTCACTGTATGTATCTCGAGCGATATGTCTTTGATGGGTTCGAAAATCTAAAACTTGATTACTATCACCATGATATATAGCTGAAATCTTTCCAGAGGCTCCGCGCCCAATAAGTGAGCAAGAGGTTTTTAATCGTGCATATGCACCACCTATTGCGGCTATAGCTCCTTGAAAAGTTGCTTGCTGGCCTACAGACACATCCAACGTTCCTAGCTGCCAGACGTCTTGATTCAAGTTTTGGACTTGCTGATAGTTGACGTTTGAACCGTTGCCAACAATTATTTTAGTTTCGGGAATAACTAGAGAAGAGACTTCAGCGTTATGGAAAATCTCAACTATCTCTACTTCAGCATTCTCTTCGACTTCGACATGCACTAATGGAAAACAAGCGGCGCCTTCTTGATTCCATTGATGATGAATTACTAGTGGTTTCCCTACGTTCGAACCTCGAGGAACGCGAATAAAAACTGGGTCGGGAGAAAACGCCAGATTCATAGAACCCAGCATATCTATCGGCGGCTCAAACTCTATTGGATCTTTCTGACCTGATGCAGAGTGCACATCGCAAGTGGATACTTCATCATTGGATAGGAGAAAGCCATCAAGAGTCGAAATGTTATGAAAATTTCCATCTTTACCATGGTCCATTTCTGTTCCGGATTGCGGTTTAGTCAGTGCCGGGGTGAAGAGATCCAGTTCCAAATCCTCTATAGGGCTGTATCTCCATTCTTCGTCTTCATGAGACGGGTAGCTAAATTCTGTTGCGTTGACAGCCGCCTGTCTTCGGAGGTCCATAAGCCATCCATGGCCTTCAAGCTCTTGGACTAATTCTGGGGTGTACACAGTGGTTCCTTCGGAGTCATGTTTCGTTATTAGAGGGGTCGGTCATGACGTTTTTATACTATCGGCGTAGCAGGAAACAGCCCTCTTATATTGACGATTTTGGGATCAAATTCGAATGCTTAAAGGCCCCTGCTACTCTTGCTATTCTAGAAAAATGCTGCCCATTGTTTGCATAGACGTAGATGGTACTCTGGTCGGGTCTTCAGGTTCCCCGACAGATAAAGTCTTAGCTGCGATTGGCGAATCTGTTTCGAGAGGCCAAAGCCTTATTTTGTCGACAGCCCGAGGAGCCATGGGGCCTACATATGGATATGCAAAGACTTTGAACTCAAATGGGTGGCATATTTTTCATGCAGGAGCAGCACTGGTCAACACCGGGAATCAGCAGACTCAGGAGTACCCTATCCCTAACGACGTCCTTGAAACATGCATAAGGGTAGCGATAGAACATGATTGGGCGCTTGAACTGTACTGGAAGAGTGATTATCGCGCTTTTCGACATAGCGATTTCACAAGACTCCATGCTGAGATGCTCGGCATCGATCTGCAAATTGGGGGACCGACTGACGTTGAAGGGAATATTGTACGACTTCAGTTCGTTGTCTCCGAAACCTCTCTTCCTGATGTCAAAGAAGCCTTAGCTAATGCAGGCACACTGCGGTCAGCTACTTCTCCAGCTATGCCGGGAGTCTGCTTTGTCTCCATAACCCAGTTAGGCGTTACCAAAGGAAAAGCAGTGACAGAAATATCTTCAATGCTAGATATCAATCTTACGGATGTAATGATGGTCGGTGATGGCCATAACGATCTTGATGCACTTCAGGTTGTGGGTCATAGTGTCGCGATGGGCAATGCAGAACAAGAAGTAATTGACGAGGCAAGGTACCTAGTCGACACTGTTGACAATGATGGCCTTGTAGAAGCTTTGGAACTCTCGTGGAGCCTCCAAGTTTAAATTCTCAGCCTTAGCCCACTGAGCCTTCCATTTGGAGTTCAATGAGTCGACTCCATTCGACCGCGTATTCCATAGGAAGTGTCCGAGTCACTGGCTCGATAAATCCATTGACGATCATGCCGGTTGCCTGCTCTTCAGTCAGACCGCGACTGGTTAGGTAGAAAAGCTGTTCATCTGCAACTTTTGAAACAGTTGCCTCATGCCCAATGACAGCATCTTCAGATCCTATCTCCATATATGGATAGGTATCACTTATTGAATCTTCATCAAGAATAAGAGCGTCACATTGGACATGACTTTTACACCCATACGCTCCCTCTTCAACCCGGACGAGGCCTCTGTAGCTAGACCGCCCGCCATCCTTAGAAATAGATTTTGAAACAACTTTCGAAGTGGTCTCTGGCGCCGCATGAGTCATTTTTGCCCCAGCATCTTGATGCTGGCCAGCGCCAGCATAGGCTACAGACAAAACTTCACCTGAGGCTTTCGGCCCTACCATCACAACAGCTGGGTATTTCATTGTTAAACGACTTCCAATGTTCCCGTCAATCCACTCCATATGGCCTTCAGCCTCGACACGAGCACGCTTTGTTACAAGGTTGAATACGTTGTTCGACCAGTTCTGAATAGTGGTGTATGTAACTCGGGCAGATTCTTTAACTACGATTTCGACGACTGCGGAGTGAAGGGAGTCGGTGCTATATACGGGGGCAGAGCAACCCTCTATGTAGTGAACCTTTGATCCCTTATCTGCAATAATAAGGGTTCTCTCAAACTGGCCCATGTTTTCAGCGTTTATTCGGAAATACGCCTGAAGAGGCATTTCAACTTCTACGCCCTCTGGAACATAAATAAAAGACCCGCCAGACCAAACTGCAGAATTAAGAGCTGAGAACTTATTGTCATTTGGTGGGATAACTTTTCCGAAATATGCTCGGACGATCTCAGGGTATTCGCGTAAAGCTGTATCCATATCGCAGAAAATTACACCCTGAGCTTCTAAATCTTCACGGTTCTTGTGATAGACAACTTCAGATTCGTACTGGGCGGTAACGCCGGCTAGGTATTTTCTTTCTGCCTCTGGTATCCCAAGCTTCTCATAGGTGTCTTTAATCGCCTCAGGAACATCTTCCCATTCATCTACTACGTTTTCGCTGGGCTTGATGTAGTAGTAAATATCATCGAAGTAGATTTCCGACATATCTCCTCCCCAATGCGGCATGGGGCGACTTTGAAAATGCCTTAGAGACTTTAGGCGGAAATCACGCATCCAGTTGGGTTCACCTTTCATCCATGAAATTTCCTGAACAAGACTTTCAGTCAATCCTTTTTTGGGTTTGAATACATAGTCTTCGGCGTCACTCCAACCTAGTTGGTATTTACTTAGATCTATGTCGGTGTTAGTTGCGGACATTTTCTCGGCTTACTTTAAAATATTTCTACTGTGTCGATATTAACAAATCTAGCGCCGTTTTCGCACCAAGGTGATAATTGGAGCTGTGAATCTAGTCACTTAATCGATGCGGCGTAATTCTTTGCGAAACCATTTCCCCCGATTTACGTAAGATTCAACACCTAGAGAAATCTCTTCTTGGTTCGCCATGTTTTCTCTTATTTTCGCTGGAATTCCTAATGCCATTGCAGCTGGAGGAACGATCGTTCCTCCAGTAACGACAGCATTCGCTCCGACAAGTGCCCCTTGCTGAATCTCAGCATCGTGAAGAACTACTGACGCAGTCCCGATAAGTGCCCCATCAAGTACTCTGCATCCTTCAAGGTGGGCAAGGTGCCCTATCGTGCAATCATTCCCGACGATTGTTGGGTAAATAATTGTTGTGTGAATCACAGCGCCATCTTGGATGTTGCTGCGTTCACCTATGACAATTTTTCCATCATCTCCTCGGAGAACTGCACACGGCCATACTGATGATTCCGACCCGATAGTCACTTCGCCTATTATTACTGCCTCAGGGTGCACATAAGCATCACTTGCTATCGATGGTTCTTTATCTCCTAGAGCATAGATCGGCATACTAGTTCTCCGGAACTGTCCCAAATGACCCGTAGGAACCGCCTAAAAAGAGTAGAGGTTTATCTTCTGAGTTTCCCTCGCCCATTCCTTTGACAGCTCCAACAACAATATGATGATCGCCTGCTTCATGTATCGTCTCGATCGAGCAATCGATCCACGCAACGCATCCGGCAATTATCGGTGATCCGGTTGGACCTGGAGTCCAATCAATAGCCTCAAACGGGTCCACTTCTTTATTGAAAAAACTGTTACTTAGGTCCAACTGGCCTTCGCCCAGAACGTTGACACAATAACTTCCTGTCGCATGAATTCGCTTCCACGTTGCCGATTCTTTACCGGGCATGAACTGTACCAAAGGTGGATCAAGAGAGACCGAACCAAAAGAGCCAATTACCATGGCAAAAGGGCCTGCACTGTCGGCTGCACTCACGAGGGTAACCCCTGTGGGGTATCTTCCTAATACGGTGCGATATTCAGCTGCATCTACTTGATTGTCGCTCATTTATCCCCTAGATCTTCTTTACTCCTCTACTAGACGATACTCCCTGCAGCTACTTCTTTGCAGATTCATACGTTTTTACATCTAATCTTTTAGCCCTTCGGCGATCACATCTCTCATTTGTTTGTATTGGGGAGAGCTTTCTTGATTTATGCGCCAATGGAGATACTGCTAATGTCCGTTGGATGGGAAACAATCGACCTAAATTAGCTAATGGGTTTGTCGCTTTCGTTAAAAAAGATTGTCCGACCTGCGAACTAATTGTTCCTGTTCTTGAACATCTCACTGAATCACAAGTCTTGCGAACTATCTTCACACAGGATGACCCATCTTTTCCGAATCTGCCAATAACTTCAGACGACACATCATTGGAAGTAAGTTTTCTTCATGAGATAGAAACAGTCCCGACACTTTTAAAAATTCAAGATGGAGTCGAAGTAGATCGTACGGTCGGTTGGTCTCAGGAAACATGGAAGGCTTTTCTGGGCATCGATAATTTAGGGCCTGGGAATATCCGTCCTTATAGTCCAGGCTGTGGCTCCCTAAGCGTTGACCCAGATCTTCAAGGAATTCTGCAAAAAAAATACGGCTCTGGAGTAGCAAGTCGGGAAGTTGTTTTCGCATCAGCTGAAGACGAGTTTGAAGCAATGTATGACCGCGGCTGGTCGGATGGCTTACCCCTAATCCCACCAACTATTGAACGCGTTAAGGCGATGCTCGCAGGAAGTGAGCGGCGGCCAGATGAAGTCATCGCTGTTGTACCACCAAATCTTGTAGATCTCACGGTTGAAAAGGTCGCCATCAATGCAGTTATGGCTGGTTGTAAACCTGAATACTTGCCAGTGGTGATTACTGCGCTAGAAACTGCATGTACTGATCAATTCAACATGCACGGTTTGCTCGCTACAACTATGCCCGTGGGGCCAGTTATTTTTATCAACGGACCGATTCGTAAATCCATAGGTATGAACTCAGGGATGAACCTTCTGGGGCAAGGAAATAGAGCAAACAGCACCATTGGTAGGGCTGTCCAACTTACAATTCGCAATGTAGGTGGAGGCCGACCCGGAGAAGTTGATCGTGCAACTCATGGAAGCCCAGCGAAATATGGTCTCTGCTTTGCTGAAGACGAAGAAGGGTCGCCATGGCCATCTTACGCACAGGACCTAGGTTTCTCCGCGAACCAAAATACGGTTACGTTATTCCCAGGCGAAGGTCCACGCATGATAGTGGATCAGCTTTCTCGATCGCCGGACGAGCTAGCAAGAAGCTTAGCTAAGGGGATCATAGGCAACATCCACCCTAAGCTAGTGATGGGTTTCGATGCCATCTTGATTATTGGGCCTGAGCATGCATCTCGTTTTGCAGAAGCAGGCTGGACAAAGGACCAAGTAAATGAGGAAATCATCAACCACTCCATACGAGAAACCGACGAGTTAATCCGTGGAGCAGACGGGATCAGCGAAGGACTCCCTGAGGTATTTGCCGGTTCGACTCTACCAAAATTGCGGCCCGGCGGCGGCCTTATTATTCTTCATGGTGGTGGAGCCGCAGGTCTTTTCTCAGCAACCATAGGTGGATGGATCACGGGAGATAAGGGAAGCATCTATCAAACAAGGGAGATAACTTTATGACAACCAGTGTTCTTGACCCTACCGATGAACAAACTCCTGAGCACAGAGAAAGAGCGAAGAGGATTTCGACTCTTGAGGGAGCAACCATAGGACTGCTCGATATAAGTAAACCGCGAGGAGATGTCTTTCTGGATACCGTCCAGTCTCTCCTAGAGCAAAAGGGCGCAACTGTTGTCCGCTATATTAAACCTACTTTCACCAAACCCGCACCAGTCGACCTCCGTCATGAAATCTCAACTACGTGCGATGCAGTTATTGAGGCACTAGCTGATTGAGGAAGTTGCACGACGTGCAGTGTGCACGACATAAGTGATCTTGAAAGGCGAGGAACCCCAGGGGTATTCGTAGCATCCGCTCCTTTTATTTCTGCCGCCGAGACCCAATCCAATGCGCTTGGCTTTCCGCCTGCTGGCCTATTCACAGAGCATCCTATCCAAGACAGAACTGATGAAGAAATGAAAGTACTAGCTGAGAAGATATTTGACGACCTTGTCAAGGCACTTTTGGCTTAGTGGCCAACTAGCTTCTTAAGATATACCGAGAAACTCCCCTTTCTATCAATTTTTACTTCTTGTGCCTCCAAAAACTTGGCCAGATTAGCTAATTCATCAAATGCCTTCTGCGCGATATCTCCTGCCTCTACGCCCTTTTCAAGAAAAGAAGCTTTCACATGGAGTGTTCTTTTATCTCTAATATTTCGAATATCGAATCTTCCGACGAAGCGGTCACCGATCAGCAAAGGAAGCACGTAATAGCCGAACCTACGTTTTGACTCGGGCGTATACATCTCAAGCTTATATTGGAAATCAAATAGTCGATCTAGGCGTTTTCGGTTCCAAACAATTGGATCAAATGGAGAAACCAGAGAACAGCCGTTGGAGGACTTAGGTATCGAAATGTGTGGTGCGATATATGCCTTCTCTTTCCATGATTCAATCTGGACTTCTTCTAATTGTTTATTATCTACTAGATCCGCAATCGCTAGCCTCGCCTCCTTTGTGGGCAACCTGAAATAATCAACCAGATCTGGTGCGGTTGCAACTCCATATGCCTTTGATGATCGGAGAAGCAGATTTTTAAGTGAGTCATGGTCGGATGGTGTAGGAATACTGAGGATTTTTGATGGAACTATTCGGTCCAAAAGATCAAATTGCTTTTCGAAGTTTAGTCCTCGACGAATCCCAACTTCTCCTATGCGGTATAGCCAATTTAACGCAAGTTGGCCTTTGGATCTATGGCCCCAGCCTGTGCTTTTTCGAGGTTGGGGGTCAGATAGATCTTTCGCTTCTAGTGGCCCCTTTAACTCAACTTCTCGGAGAACTTTTTTGATGTACGAAGGTTCCTCTACAGCTAACCGGTATAGGCCTTTCCAGGTATCACCGTTAGCGGCTCGCTTCTTGTTGAAACGAAGGTAAGGTTCTATTTCGACTGGAGCGATTGACGCTTCGTGAGCCCATAGTTCATACCATTCGTCGTCTTTGTAAGCTATTTCATCAAAAAGCTTTGGATTGTACGGTCCAAGCCTTGAAAAGAAAGGTAGATATTGACTGCGTATAACTACTGGGACCGCATCGAGTTGGACAAGTTCCATTGCTTTCATACATTGGCGTAAGTGTCGTCGCCCTATCTTCACGGCTGGTCGCTCCTCTGACAGGCCTTGAGCGCCTAAAGCAATATGTCTCGCTTCAAGGATTGAAAGGGAATTCACCCGAAGAAAACTAGCAGTGTTGAGTCAAGATGGCAGCCTATACCCTGTCTTGCGGTCATATTCGACTAGCCCATCTTTGATGAGTCCTTCTGCTACTCGCCTACACCTTTTAGGGTCGCCATCCCAGCCCATGACATCTTCAAGGTCAGAAAGGGCAACTCTTCTTTTCCGTAAAGCATTTACTAGCTTCCCACGGCCTTGACGGTCAGATCCTTCAAAATTCTGGATCAGGTTACTAGATGGAGAGTTTCTCTTAGCAGGATCTGGGCCTTTCCCTTTCCAAAGACAATAGGTTAATAGTGGGCATCTGTCACAGTCTGTTGACCTTGATCCGCATACTTCAGATCCGAGATCCATAAGGGCCTGATTCCAAATCCATCCGTCTCCAGTTGGAACTAAGCTATCTGCTTTTTTTTGCATCTCCTGAGGCCTCATCACTTTTCCTGTGATTCTTGAAATTACCCTGTTGATATTGACATCGACGACGCCAATATCTTCTTCGAATGCGAAACACAATATAGCGCGAGCCGTATATGGGCCTATGCCTGGGAGTTCTAAAAGGGCGCTTAGAGTGTTCGGGACTTTCCCACTGTGTGTTTCGACTATCATCTGAGATGCCCGGTGGAGATTAATAGCTCTTCTGTTGTAACCCAACCCCTCCCATTCCGCAATTATTGAAGAAGCGGGAGCGTCCGAGCATTTCTTCGGCGTCGGATATTTTTCTATAAAGCGTTCGTATTTTGGAATGACTCTGGAGACTTGAGTCTGCTGAAGCATTAGTTCTGAAACCATAACGAACCATGGGTTTCGGGTTCTCCGCCATGGAAGGTCGCGAGAACTCACCTGCCACCATTGGATCAACGCTTTTTGCTCTTCTGTCTGGTCCACGGTACTAAGGTACCTCTAGAATTGAGGCGCAGGCCAATGAGTCCGTCAGCAGAAACAGAATCCAGAGATGTATCGTTCTTTCAAATTTCTTTCTATCGCAATAGTTGCTTCTATAACTTCTTTTAGTTTTGCTAGCCCTGCTTATAGCGATGAACAACAGAGCCCTTCGTCAAGTGTCGAAATAATTAAAGTCGATGATGGATCTGGAATAATCCCTAAACCTGGTTCGGGCAGCGCACCTTCGAGTCCAACTGATAGGGGTGGCGCCTTACAGTTGTCTCTATTAGGGTTGCTGATTTTATTTCCAATTATTGCTATTGCTAGCGTCCGGCGTCAGGCTAGGAGAAACCAGAATTCTGCTAATACATGAGCAATAGTTTAGTTTGTTTTGATCTGGTAATTACCGCCAAGACTATTTAGCACGTTTGAGGTTTCGTCTATAATTTCTTGATAAAAAGTCCGGAGGTTTGGGCCTGTTTGTTCATTATTTACTGCCCGGGATAATGGAACGATTGTGTAATCGGATCGATCTACCCGAGTTGGTTCGAATGTCAAGCTCTCTACCTTGTATCCATCTACTTCTGTCCCGACTATGTCAACGTATATCATCACTCCATTTTGTGATGCTGCAGGGCAACAATTTGCTGATTGATTGGATAAGAAGTTTCCGAGGCCATAAATGACGTACTTGTCATTGAGTTTTCCGATTGGTTGCACTACATGGACATGGGATCCAACTATTAAGTCAATATTGGGCGAATGTAATAATGATTCTGCAAGTCTTTCTTGGGCTTCACTTGGAGTAACTTGGTATTCGTTTCCCCATTGGACACTAAGAATGATGAAATCAACCCCCACTGAACGTAGTCTTGCTGCTTCGCTGAGAATTTTTTCTTCGTCGATTACATTCACGAGGTAGGGCTCATCTGCTGGTAGAACAAATCCATTTAGCCCATACGTATACGACATATGCCCTATCAAAATCCCATTAGGGGCATACAACGCTGGCGTTTTCTGCTCCTCGGCACTTCGGGCCATCCCAGCCCAAACGAGATCCGCGTTTTCGAGCTGGATAAGCGTTGACCTCACGCCATTAGCCCCTTTGTCCATTGAATGATTGGAAGCTGTGGAACAACCGTCATACCCCGCTTCTTTCAAGTCGCCCGGTAGTTCTTGTGGGGCATTAAAAATTGGGTAACCGGATAGGGACTGATTGTCAGATGAGATAGGGGTTTCCAAATGGCATATAGCGAGGTCGGCCTCTTCGAGTAATGGCCGGATCTCAGCGAACATAGGAGTGTAATCATGAGAACCGAAGGTGTTGGCGTTATAGGCAGCTCTTTGGATTATTGGTCCATGGCTTAGAATATCTCCTGTGAAGACCAGAGTAGCTTTTTTTGGAAGTTCAGGGGTTGGAGTTGGGGTTGGGGTTGGAGTTGGGGTTGGAGTTGGGGTTGGAGTTGGGGTTGGGGTTGGAGTCGCAGTTGGCTCAGGCATAGCAGTCGGCACACTTGCTGGGTTTTTGCCCTCAGGCCCCTCAAGAGATCCTCTTTCACCATTGGATGCATGAATCGGAGCATCGGAATCATTTGGAAAAACTTGAAAGACAAATACTGAAACTACACCAGCAACTAGCACAAGAAATAGGGCTATCAAAGATGGCTTTTTCAACGTGATATTTCCTTATCCACTTCAAAGTATTCCAGAGTTCTTTGCCCCATGGAATCATAGTTATGCAAACTTGCAAATATCTCTGACCTAATGTCCGTATAGTTCCACAGCGCAAGGCCTTGTGCGCTAGTTTGATATCCGTGACTATTTCTCCAGACCCAAACATTTCTCTAAATCCCTTAGAGGGGTCCTCTCGGTCGTTGAGCGAATGGGTCACCACATTCCATTTACTTCTAGTAGTGATAGACCCGTATACGCATGAAAGTTCTTGGATTGTTGAAACTGCTGGTCGCATTCTTAGGTCGTTTAAAGGCGCTGATTGTCGAGGTGCTTGGATGGTTCTCGGAAATGAGGACCATTCGAAGGAGTTTCTTGGGCCATGGTCATCTGAGATTTTAACTTTTGTGGACCCTGATCTATCTTTTGCTCGTGGGATGCAGCTTGAGAAAACGCCGGCGCTACTGCACTTCGATCAGAGTCCGAAGCTTGTTGGAAGCGCCGAGGGGTGGAATCCCTATGAGTGGAAAGACATCGTGAATAATCTTGCAGATGCTATGAGCTGGTCAAAGCCACTTCTTCCGGACAGTGAGGACCCTAGCCCATACGGCGGCGTGCCTATAACACTCTGATAGCTTTGCAAATTAGACTTTATCGAATTCGATATTCAACTCTTTCATGGGGCGAAGAAAGAAGCTGAATTTGTGCGGCAGGTCATCAATTGGCTGTACCAGTCGGATATTTTCCATCCGGTCAAGAATTGCCGTGAAGGCAGACATCAGTTCAGCTCTTGCTAGCGAAGCCCCCAAACAAAAATGGCTTCCCAATCCGAAAGCCACGTGTTTATGAAGATCTTCACGCGTAATATCAAATTCATCCGGGGCATCAAAAACTTCGGCGTCCCGATTCGCGGCTGCAAATCTTGGCATAACTGCAGCGCCTTCGGGTATTGAAGCACCTCCTAATTCAGCAGGGCATGCAGCTGTTCTCCAAAGTCCAGCAACTGGGCTATCAAACCTCAGACTTTCTTCGATAAAATTTTTCTGGAGAGATCTATCATCTCTTAGCATTTGCATCTGATCTGGATACCGCAATAGAAGCCACATTGAAGTGCTTAGCGCTGCTGTCGTAGTTTCGAAGCCGCCGGTAACTAACTGATGCATCAAGTCTTGAAGTTCCTCCATAGTGAATGGTTCATCGTCTTGATGGGCATGTACCAACGCAGAAATTAGATCACTTGTAGGTTCCTGTCTGCGTTTTTCAAATTCTCGAGCGAGATGGTGCTGCGCTTCCACTTCGTATTCAGCTTGGACTACTGCTTCCTCTGGTGTAAGTGGACGCTGTGACATAGACAACATAGCATCTGCCCATTTTTTAAACGTTTCATACTCTTCAGCAGGTAGTCCCAACTGTTCACAAATAAATATCCCAGGTAGTGGCAAGGCAAATTCAGAAATGAATTCACAATGACCTTTGTCGATAAACTGATCAATCAAATTATGGGTTATTTCATCTATACGGGGGATCATCCCGTCTACAGCGCGTTTTGTGAACACCCGCCCAAGTATTTTTCTATAGTGACTGTGCTCAGGAGGATCAGTTCGTTGAAGCGTACGCCCTTTTACCCAACCTTTTTCAACAAATACCTGAGCATGAGCTTTTGATGCCTCATTAAGTCCTCCGGCGCCTGTGCCGGGCCGACTGGAATAAATAGATGGGGTGGTCAATACCTCTCGAACATCTTCGTACTTCGTCACCATATACAATCCATTTTCTGGGACTTTGTAGACAGGGCATTTCTCATGAAGAGTCGCGTATGCATCAAAGGGGTCATCTTGCACTGCGGGATCTAAAAAACTTTTTTCTAATTCAAATGATTCATCAGCCATAAGTTGAACAATAGCATTTTTTACGTTCCCTGCCTTATCCGCTGAGTCTTGACAAGGACACTTGCCCCAACGTGATCTATGCTCTCAATGAAAGAATTGGAGCGGAAATGAAAATTCGAATCGGGTTTGGGTTAGGAACAAGATCTGAGGCCAATACTCCTGAAATCCTTGGAAAGATCGCAACTTCATTAGAGGAGCTCGGCTTCGATTCGCTTTGGTTCTCGGAGCGTGTTGCCGGAACAGGATTGGACCCATTAGTGGCTATGAGTTGGATAGCGGCTAAAACAGAGACGTTGAAATTTGGCCCCTCTGTTATGGTCCTTCCTGGCCGTAACCCCGTGCTTCTTGCAAAGTCATTTGCTAGCCTCGACCGAATCTCGAACGGTCGAGTGCTCCCCGCCTTCGGGCTAGGAGCTGTTAATTTAGGAGAGCATCAGGCTTTTGGATTAGAGCGAAATGATCGATCGCCATGGTTCGATGAGGCCTTACCGCTTATGCGTCGTTTATGGGAGGAGGACGTTGTTAGCCATAGTGGGCAGCGATTCCAACTCTCTGATGTCCGAATAAAACCCAAGCCGATACAACAACCTCTTGACATTTGGCTTGGGGGCATTGCCCCATCCGAATTGAAGCGAGTAGGGCGCTTAGGCGATGGTTGGCTGCCTAGTTTTTGCACTCCAGATGATATCGCCAAAGCCATCCCGCAAATTGACGAGCACTCCATGGGTGCCGGCAGAGAAGTGATCGACCGAGAGCACTTCGGTGTCCTGATCATATACACAACTGATGGTTCAATCCCCTACCAGATCATTAAGGCTGTCCAAAGTAGAAGACCAGAGGTTAGAGCAGAAGACATCATTGTTCGAAGTAGGAAAGAACTATCTGCTCGAATCCAAGAATTTGTCGAAGTTGGCGCAAGCAAATTCATCCTTACTCCCTATGTCGAACCAGAAGATTGGGAGCAAGAGCTTAATTGTTTAGCTGAAGAGGCCTTACACCTTCAGAATTAAGTCAACCTATTTTATGAAGTGCGCTACCAAGATCATCTATCAGGTCATTAGTAGTTTCAATCCCTACAGATAACCGAATCAGCGAATCATCGACTTCAAGCGGGGACCCTTCAGCTGAAAGATGCGTCATTGCCGCTGGAACTTCAATTAAGGACTCTACAGCTCCTAGCGACTCGGCAAGAGTAAACAGTCTGGTACTACCTGCTAGTTCACGAGCGACTTCAGGGCCGCCATGAACAGTAAAAGAAACCATGCCGCCAAACTTTTTCATCTGCTTCTTCGCTATATCATGAGTCGGATGATCGGGGAGGCCAGGGTATAAAACACTGGCGACCTTGGGATGGCCTTGGAGAAACTCGACGATACTTTCAGCATTATCACAATGCCGATCCATTCGAACCGAAAGAGTTTTAACGCCCCTAAGAAGCAAATAGCAGTCCCATGGAGCTGGCACAGCACCGACTGCATTCTGTAGAAACCCGATCTCTTGATCTAGTTCTGGTGAGTTCGTTGCGATAAAGCCGCCAACTACATCCGAGTGACCTCCAAGATATTTGGTTGTAGAGTGCACCACGAAGTCGGCACCATGTGCGAGTGGTTGTTGAAGGTAGGGGGTAGCGAATGTATTGTCGACGACGCACATAGCGTCGACGGAGTGGGCTACCTCAGATAACATTTGTATGTCAACGACAGATAGTAGCGGGTTTGATGGGGTTTCAGCCCAGACAACTCGCGTCTTATCTGTAATACAGCTCTCAATATTTTCTCGTTTGGAAAAGTCTGCAGCTGACCAAGTAATTCCCATACGCGTGAGAACTTTTGAAATTAAGCGGAAAGTCCCGCCATATGCATCATTTCCCATCACGATATGGTCGCCGGGATTCAAGAGTCTTAGGATCGTGTCTTCAGCAGCCATACCGCTAGCGAATGCTCTTCCAAACTCTGCGCCTTCTAACGCTGCAATACTCACCTCTAAAGCATCTCTTGTAGGGTTTCCAGTTCTCGAATACTCATACCCCCGATCCTTTCCAACTTCGTCCTGTTCATACGTTGTCGTTTGGTAGACCGGAACAGTTATCGCACCAGTTTGAGGATCGGGTTTTTGCCCTGCATGTATTGCTCTGGTTTCAAATCCCCATCGCTTATCCATATTCTCTTTCGCCATTACTACCTCTTCTGATTTTCCAAATACGTTATTACATCGGATGCTGAAACTACAGCAGAAGGGCGGCCATGATCCATGACCAAAAGAGTGTTTTCTTGCTCTAGTTTCATTAGTGCAGACTCTATGAATTCACCAGACCCAACGAAATTCATACGAGGGCCCATTACTTCTGAGCATTTCATTTTCAAGAATCCCTCCTCGAGAGATCGAGTTTGTAAGTGCTCTTCATCAATTGTTCCTTTAATTTCAGCTGCTGAAAGTGGAAGATCACCTTGTGCGACGATAATTCTCGACAAACTGTACTCTTGAATAAGCCCTAGAGCCTTTGTGACTGTGTCATCAGGTTGCACATAAACAAGGTCTGGAACACCATTGGCTTTACTTTGAAGGACTTCTTGGATAATTGGTCCTTGATCTAAGAGGAATCCGTACTCCATCATCCAATCATCGTTGAAAATTTTCGAAAGGTACCCGCGACCTGAGTCAGGCAACAGAACTACGACTAAGTCATTCTTTGTAAGCTCTTTCGCAACCGTTATGGCTACATCAACGGCTGTACCGCAAGATCCTCCGATGAGCAGTCCCTCTCGCCTTGAAACTTCTCGGGTTCTATGAAAGGACTGGGCATCAGTGACAGAAATTACCCTGTCTATCAAAGAAGGGTCGTATGTCTCCGGCCAAAAGTCTTCCCCCACTCCCTCAACAAGGTATGGGCGGCCGTCTCCCCCACTATAAACAGAGCCCTCTGGGTCTGCGGCGATAACTTGGATATCTGGGTTTTGTTCTTTAAGATATTTCCCTACTCCACATAGGGTTCCTCCTGTTCCTGCCCCAGCGACAAAATGTGTTACTTTCCCGTCGGTCTGCTCCCAAATCTCTGGCCCCGTTGTCAAGTAATGCGACAAAGGATTGATCGGGTTGCTGTATTGGTTCGGTCTGAATGCCCCCGGACGCTCATTTACAAGTCTTTCAGCGGTGGAATAATACGATCTTGGGTCTTCTGGAGCTACATCGACAGGGCAAACAATCACTTCAGCCCCGTAGGCCTTTAGAAGATCAACTTTCTCTGGGCTTACCTTGTCAGTCATTACGAACACACAGTTATATCCCCTTTGAGCAGCAACTATCGCGAGACCCACACCAGTGTTACCTGATGTGGGTTCGATAATTGTTGATCCGGGACTAAGGAGACCTTCTTTTTCTGCAGCATCTATCATCGCAAGCGCTGGCCGATCTTTCACGCTTCCACCAGGATTCGTTGTTTCAACTTTCGCTACGATAGGACATGCAATACCCTCTGTGACACGGGTAAGACGCACCATGGGGGTTCTGCCGATAAGGTCAAGGACAGAATCTGCAATATCCATATATTGACCATAGTGCCGAACCTTTAGTCTCCCACCCCAAAAAGCGACTTGACGAAATGAACAACTTACATGCAACTTCAAACTAGAGAAATCGGATCTGTGAAATTAGCTGTAGAACCAGAAAACTGGCGACGCGATAAGCTAATAGCCGCTGTTGTTCATGCGGGTGGCACAGTTAGACCTATCGAAGAGGCTACTGGCCTCATCTGGGCTGACCCTAGCCGTCCTGAGTTGCTCCCTGAACTACTCGCGCCGAACCTAGAATGGGTCCAGCTTCCGTTTGCGGGAATTGAACCATTTTTGCCAATGCTTGATGACCAGCGAATATGGACTTGCGGTAAAGGTGTGTATTCACAACCTGTGGCCGAACATGTGCTGGGATCAATACTGGCTTTGAAGCGCGGTTTTGTAACTTATGCAAGGAAACAGGAGTGGAGCGGCCCGTTTGGAGAAAGCCTATTCGGAGCACATGTTGTAGTTCTTGGAGCAGGAGGTATAGCCGATGACCTACTTCCTCTATTATCAGCTTTCGATTGCGAAACCACTGTGGTTAGAAGATCAAGGGAAAAGAAGAAAACAGCTACCCATACTGCGACCCTTGATGACCTTTCTGAAATTCTTCCATCAGCTGATGTTGTAGTGCTTGCTCTCGCCTTAACTCCAGCTACCGCAGGAATCGTGGATAGCTCTTTTTTGGAATTGATGCCGAAGGAAGCGATACTCGTGAATGTTGCGAGGGGAAAACATGTTATTACTAGTGATCTTGTAGAAGCGCTGCAATCTGGTGAAATCCTTGGAGCAGTTCTAGATGTCACTGATCCAGAGCCTCTTCCCAAAGGCCATATTTTATGGACCTTAGATAATTGCCTTATAACACCACACATAGGAAACACCCCTGCAATGGGTATTGAACTCTTAGCTTCCAGAGTGGAAGAGAATGTTCGTAGGTATATTGCAGGTGATCCGTTGCTCGGTCAGATTGATTTAGAACTCGGTTATTGAGCGACGTCTTCTACCAGCGATTCGAAAACCATATACCCGCTTACGTTTCTTAACATCCGTAAAGTACGAACAGTCACCGCTTGTGTACCCTCGAACTTGATAAGCCCTGAAGGCACGCTAAATGATTCGAAAGATTTAATAGTCTCAGCCACAATTCGACTATCTGTCGCACCAGCTAGATTGACCGCTTGAAACCATAGTTCTGCTAGGTCTGCACCTAGAATAAAGCGGCCACTAGCTGGGGGGATTCCATCGACACTCTGAAAGTGCACTGCTGCCTGATTAACCCCCACATAAGGATCATCTCCTCTCGTACTGGCGAATGAGACCATCCTGAAATCTCCTAAATTCGGAATGTCAGAAGTAAAAAAAGAGGCACTATCCAAAGAGGGTCCTGCAACTATCGGAGTTAACCATCCCGCTCCTCGGATCAATTGCAAGGTAAGAACGCCCACACGATTAGTGGCACATACAACAACAACGTCTACGTCAAGTGACCCCAACCTATCGGCTGGCCCTATAACAGACGGAGCAGTTACCATATTCACCGCTGACTCTACAGTTGATCGACCACCTAAAGTTCTCCACCGATCTCTGAAAGCAATGCATTCTTGAATAGTTTCAGGAACAGTATCATCCCAAAATATCGCAGTTGTCCGGTCTCCTTCGCCCCAAAGATGGTCGGCTAGTTGCGCTCCATATACTTTCGGTCTGGTAACCATGGAGAAAGCGAGCGTATCGACCTCACCTAAACCCCAATCTTCTTCGGAAGCGCAGGGAGATATCAATAATACTTCTGCTTCTTTGGCTTGCTTGACTGCGGGAGCGGCAAAATCTAGCTCGCAGGTCACGACAAGGAGCTGAACACCTGATCCGATCAATTTTTCTGCTGCGCTATTGATTACTGAAAGCCTTGATTGACCGTTTTCTCGAAGAACTTCGATTCTCTTTCCTAGTAATCCACCTTGTCGGTTAAATTCCTCGATCATCCCTATAAAGGCAACTCCTGGCTGCCGGTCATACGGGGACATAACGTTTTCCTCATCTATTATGACCCCGACCCGAATGACGTCTTCGTCTGCAGTAGGTCTAACTTCAACCTCTTGAACTGTCGGTTGTATCTCCTCTTGGGACGAAGAAGACGTTTGTGTTTCTTCAGGGTTTACTTGATCTTTAATCTCTCCCTCACCTGTATTTGAACACGACATTAGACATAACGTCAGAAGGCTTAGAGCAAGACATCGGAGCAGATAGTGCATTGGGTAGATGCTAGCTAGCTTCTATAAAAACACATGGTAGTGATAGCCAAAATGTTTATATCGCTTGCAAGTCACGGAGCTCGCCAATCTCATCCCACGTGTAGCCGAGCTCTATGAGAATTTCTTCTGTGTGTTGTCCAAGCTCTGGAGCGGAGGCAGAAGGAGCGGTAGGGGTTTCTGACATTCTGATTGGTGAACCCACTACTTTTTTCTTTTCCCCATTAAAGTCCTCTAGTTCTACGATGTAGTTGTTAGTCGTGACCAGTGGGTCCGCTGCGGCTTGGGCGTAATCGTTAACTGGTGCATAACGAACTTCCATCTCATCCAAAATGGAGGCCCATTCATCGGTGGTTTTACTTCTAAACCCATCTGCTAAAAGTCTAAACAGTTCTTGCCTTATTTCTGTTGTGTAGATGATGGGAGCAAAGCGATCGTCATGGATAAGTTCTGGGACTCCAGCTGCTTGATATAGAGCCTCTCTTTTATCTGGAAGAACTCCCACCAGCGCTATATGGCCATCAGCGGTTTCGAGGACTCCATAGGCCATTGGTAATAGCGGGTGTCCCCCATTGCTTCGACCTGGGATTTCCCCAGTCATCAAATATGCTGTGTACTCAGATGCTTGGGCGTATATCTGCCCTCCTAGAAGGGAGACGTCTATTCTTTGTCCTTTGCCATTCTCATTTCGAGAGACTAGGGCAGCCAGTATTCCCACAGTCATGTTCATGCTCCCAATATGATCCGCTATGGTAGCTCCAACAGGTGTCGGGGGTTCACCATCTGAGCCTGTGGTACTTATGAGTCCTCCGGCAGCTTGCCCAGCAAGGTCGGCTCCTTCGCGGTCTGCCCCTTTTCCTTCAGGGCCGAATGTTGAACCCATAGCGTAAATAAGGCCGGGATTTGTCTGGCTTAACTCCTCATAACTTAGCCCCCAAGCCTCAAGAGTCCCAGGCTTAAAGTTCGCTACTAGGACATCAGCAGTGTCAACTAATTTTCTAAAGATATCCGCCCCTTCGGGAACACGGAGATCAATGGTGATACTTTTTTTCCCTCGGTTACAGGCTTCAAAATACGGGGTCCGAAAATCCTCCATTGAGATAGGGATCCATCTCGCCATATCACCCATTCCTGGGAGTTCAACCTTTATAACTTCAGCACCTAAGTCCTTTAGAGTTTGTCCTGCTTGTGGCCCTTGAACAAGTAATCCCACATCCACGACTCGTATCCCATCTAACGCCCCCATACTGCACCACCTTACTTATCGTCGTCTTACCTACTAGGAACTTACCCCACATCCTAAAAAAAGAAGAAATAGAGATAATATTTGCTTCGGGAAAGGGAATATCTTTCTTGGGTCGCATATTGGCCCCGACTTTGAGTAGTCTCGCCCCAGAGGGATCGTAACAATTATGAAAGAGGAATCTCATGAGCAAACTAGTTGAAGGAAGAGTTGCACTAGTCACAGGAGCAGCTGGAGGCATAGGTCGGGAGCACGCATTGATGCTGGCTTCTCATGGGGCCAAGGTAGTAGTTAACGATCTTGGAGGAGACCGCCACGGCGTAGGCGAGGATCTCTCTGCCGCCCAGAAAGTCGTCGAAGAAATTAAGTCGTTCGGAGGTGAAGCTGTAGTTAACGGTGGCAACGTTGCTGATTTTAATGCTGCGAGAGAGATGATCGAGCAAGCGGTAGATACTTATGGAGATATCAACATTGTGATCAATAACGCTGGTATCCTTCGCGACCGAATGCTTTTTTCTTTGAACGAAGATGATTGGGATTCGATTATGAGTGTTCACCTGAAAGGGACTTTCGGCCCTTCGCATCATGCAGCTGTGTACTGGAGAAATAAAGCGAAAGCAGGTGAGGAAACTTTCGGCAGAATTATTAATACCTCATCGCCTTCTGGCATTTACGGAAACATAGGCCAAAGTAACTATGGGGCTGCAAAGGCTGGTATAGCGGCATTTACCGTAATAACGGCAATGGAATTAGCAAAATACAATGTCACAGTGAATGCTCTTGTTCCGGCTGCCCTCTCAAGAATGACCGCTGATCTAGTAGGCATGGATGGCCTAACTGATGAACAGAAGGAAGCTATGTCTCCAAGATGGCAGGCTGTAACAGCAACTTGGTTGTGCAGCGAAGAGGCAAATAACGTTACGGGTCGTCTATTCGATATTCGCGGAAACCAGTTAGGTATCGCTGAAGGTTGGACCTTGGGGCCTAGCGGAACCCAACCTGATGATCCGACTGAACTAGGACCTCTTATGGCAGAACTTATGTCCCAAGCAACCTTAAATGCGAATATGGGTGGGAAACCACAAGGTGGAAATGGACGACCTGAAAACGAAATTTAACTGATCATTCCAAAGGGGTCAGTAATTCGAAACCAAGTTCTACTGCTGCTGGTATTTGCCGATGATCAAGTGTGAGGTATTTCACTGGTCGGGGAAGTCGGTCAATCGCTGCGAAGTGAAGGGCGTCGACTAGCCGCAAGCCGAATCTTGAGCCCAGTTGAGAAGCATGGCTTATGCAACGGCCATCTAGAGGTACCACATGGAACGAATCCCAGTCAGCATTAAATTGACGTGATAGCTCCATATTCTGGACTGGTGAAATAGACGCTCGGTGTAAAGTGGTCATGACTTCTGCACGAACAAGTTCAGAAGCGCTCCAGACATGGATTTTTTCCATTTCTTCTAGAACTAACCCCCTATGTTCTCCTGAGAGATATCTGAGGACCAGTGCAGAGGTATCGATTGCTAAAATCATGGACCGCGCAATTCTTTAATAATTCGATCTATGGATATGTCTATTGGAGTTTGGGCTGGTTGAACCTTTGGTGGTTTGGTCTCATTTTTTGGCCTTTTGACCAGTCCTAGCGCTATGAGATCCTCTAAGGTCGGTTCGCCAGATGGTTCTAGCGGACCGATTTGGGCTATGGGTCTTCCATCCACTGTGACTATCAGACGATCCCCGGCTTCAGCTCGTTTTAAATACGTTGCTAGTTCTGCTCTTAGGTCTCGAACACCGATATGGTTATGTGCTTCCATCTTCCAAGAGTAGCGCAATATGTACACATGTGTACATATTGCGATGTGGCAAATACTCTCCCCTCGCCTATGCTGGTCAAGATATCGAGCGAAAGATCTCGAAAAAAATAAGTGACTGGAGCACAGAAAATGAACTTCGCCTTTTCAGAAGAACAAGAAACCCTTCGAGAATTTGTCCGGAATTTCTTAGAGGAAAAATCATCCGAAACATCTGTTCGTGAGCAAATGGAGACCGATAACGGATTCGACACTGATGTTTG
>PBIQ01000016.1 GCA_002720485.1 Acidimicrobiaceae bacterium | reverse complement strand
CCCATGGTTACAGCATTTTCTCGGAGTTCCATTGCATAACCGGGAAACCCTGGATCGAAATGTGCCACATGCCCCATACCGGCCATATGGGAGTTCAGGCCTGTTAAAAGTGAAGCCCGAGTTGGTGAGCACATCGGGTTAACGTGAAAGTTTGTATATCGAACTCCTTCAGCGGCAAGTGCATCGATACTCGGTGTATCGATTTCTGAACCGAAACAGCCCAGATCAGCAAACCCAAGATCATCGACCAGCATAACTAGTACGTTTGGTGACCCAGGTGGGGCCGTTGGAGGAACGGGCCAATCAGGTTCAGATGTGGAGAAAATTTTTCCAACTTTTCCTCTAAAACCGCTGTATGCCTTTTTCACGTATCCCCGCAATTCGAACTTCACTGAATTTGCTTAGCCTGTGCCTGAAAGTAACAGACTCCAAGATTAGTCCGTTACAAGCCTCAACCCAATTAATTGGAAATAGATAAGTATTCATGAGTGGGCTATTCTTCCTACATGAGCCAAACACCAGACCAAATTATCCGATCGTTTTGCGAAGCATGGTCACAGGGAGACCTTGACGAAATTATGGTGCATTTCGATGAGTCAGCGATCTACCATAACATCCCTATGGAGATCCAAGAAGGTTTAGAGAATATCCGAGGATTCATAGAGGGATTTCTCACTATGGCTTCTTCAATTGAGTTCGATATCCTTCACCAAGTAACCGAAGGAGATGTAGTCATGAACGAGCGTGTAGATACGCTTGTTATGGGAGAAAACACCATCGCTCTTCCCGTTATGGGAATCTTCGAGCTAGAGAATGGAAAAATAGTAAAGTGGCGTGACTATTTTGACATGGGGCAACTCACTGGCCAGCAGCAAAGCTAGCTGCGGGCTAAACGTCCAGGCCTTGACCCTGTATCTTCATCAAACTCCCGAGTAGACACCCCATTGCACAAGGTATTTACATAACCGGTCACGGGTTGCATCAAACGTGTCCCTCCCTTTGGAAGATCGTTATGGGGCACTGGTGGGGAAACTTGAAGATTATCGAGGTCAATGACATTCACATCTGCTCGCTTACCCACTTCTATCGTTCCGCGATCATCGAATCCATACAGCTCAGCGTTAAGCGCCGTCTGCTTCCTCACAATAAATTCCAGAGGTATCTTCTCCCCTTTCGCGCGATCCCTTGTCCAATAAGTAAGTTGAGTTGTTGGCATCGTCCCGTCACAGATCAATGTCACGTGGGCACCAGCATCGCTCAAACCAGTCACCGTACTTGGATGAAGAAGCATCTCTTGTAGAACGTCCATTCTGGCAGGTAAATCAATAGCGCTCAACGATGCGAATCGGCTTCCTCCATCTTCGAGCAGGAAATCATAAAGGTAATCTATGGGTTCAACGTCACTGGCGCTTGCCCTAGCCCCTATACATTCACTGAGTTCAGGTTCATAGTTGACTGGGTCGTCTAAGGGATATAGAGCTGGTGCAGCCATATTGAATAGTCCGTAGACGTTTTCCATAGATCCGGGCGCTTCCGGAGGAATGTCTTTCTCATTGAGAATAGCTTGACGGATCTCTGGCTTGGACATGACCTTGACTTTTTCATCTAGTGGTAAATGGGCCACTTCACGAAGATACGTTGGTCTCCGCATGAAAGCGTGATATCCACTTAATCCAGTTAGGAATCCTATAGGACGCGAAGAAACCTGAGGGAATATATTTGCCCCTTGACTATTTGCGTCTTCAGTTAGGGAGAGAATTTCTCTCCAAGTGTCTGGGTCATAATCTGGTGACTGGACCAGAGTGAATGTAACCGGCCTACCGCTGACCATCGAGACACGGACCATAAGTGCGTGCTCTTCTTGCTGTGTGTACTTCTCGCCGCCTAAGCTTTCCATCTTCCCAACGGTTCCTGCAGGAATCATTTGGAAGACACCTTTTGATGATGTTTTCATCGCTTGGGCTATTGCAAGTACTTCTTCTTCCGGTGCGAATGTGCCTGGAACCGGTTCGCCCCATAAAGACCGGTGACCGATTATTCTCGAAGTGCTGAAACCGACTGCTCCTGCGTCAAGCGCCTCAGTGACGAGTTCGGCCATCAAACCAAGGTCGTTTTCCGTTGCATCTTCATTTAAGCGCCCTCGCTCTCCCATCGCGTAATAACGGAGTGATCCGTGAGCGATTTGTGCACCTACGTCAAGTGAAAATTCTCGAGTGGATAAGTAGTCAAGATACTCCGGAAATGTACTCCATTTACCCCATTCCATTCCTTCATGGAGGGCTGACCCTGGGATGTCTTCCACTCCTTCCATCAGCTCTATAAGTTCCTTTTCTTGCCCTTCATGGACGGGGGCAAATCCAACCCCGCAATTTCCCATGACGATGGTCGTTACGCCATTGTGAGAGGAAGGAGCTATTTCGGTATCCCAACTGACTTGGCCGTCATAATGAGTGTGGAGATCTATCCAGCCTGGAGTCACAAGGGCCCCATCCGCATCTATCACTCTCTTGCTATTACCGCTGATTCGCCCACCTACTTCAACTACGATTCCGTCTTGAATGGCTACATCGCCGGTTTCGCCTTCTTTACCTGTCCCATCAACAAGCGTTCCACCCGTTATTAAACAATCAAACATAGTTCCCCCTGATTCCAGTTTACTTGAATCTTGCTAGTGCGCTTCATTCTTTCTGTGCCCGAGGTGGGACTCGAACCCACATGCCCCTGTTAGGAGCCGGGGGGTTTAAGCCCCCTGCGTCTGCCTATTCCGCCACTCGGGCTAACTTCAGACTACCTGACGAGATATTTCATCACCCCATCAGAAACTTATTTCATTTTATTCAACAACTATTTAGGAGGAAGATCAGCTCTGGTCTAATCTTCGTACTTATCGAGAGGAGTAAAAATGGGAAAGCTTGATGGTAAAACGATAATTATTACCGGAGGTGCAAAGGGGCAAGGCGCTGCAGAAGTGAAGTTAGCAACAGCCCTTGGTGCGCAAGTTGTTGTAACTGACATCCTCGAGGAAGAAGGCAAGAAAATCGCAGATGAAACAGGAAATGTTTATCTAAATTTAGATGTAACATCGCCGGAACAATGGTCTAATGTTGCGGAATTCACGCTTAATGAATTCGGGAGGATAGATGGACTTATAAATAATGCCGGAATTGACCAAAGGAACCACGGAGGTGTAGTGACAACTCCGGTAGATGTCTTTAGATCCGTCATTGAAGTTAACCAAGTTGGAACTTTCTTGGGAATGAACGCTGTGGCTCCGGCAATGATCTCACAGAAAGCAGGAAGTATCGTAAATATTTCTTCTGTTGCAGGAATGCGAGGACTTAGAGCGGTTGCCTACGTGGCAAGTAAATGGGCCGTGAGAGGGATGACAAAAACTGCTGCAGCTGAGTTGGGTAGCTCAAACGTTCGAGTTAATTCAATACACCCTGGAGCGATAGAAACCGACATGCTTTTCGATCTAGGTGAGGATTCGATAAATTGGCTAGTTTCCAAAGTGCCCATGCAACGATCAGGTACCCCAGATGAAGTAGGAGAGACTGCGATGTTCCTGCTCAGTGACGAAGCTAGTTATATATCCGGTGCGGAAATTGTCGTAGATGGGGCACTAATTACTAGATAGCAACAGTTATTTAGAGGAACGAAATGGGCATCTTAGACGGAAAAGTAATAATCGTGACCGGCTCCGCCAAAGGAATGGGAGCAGCTGAAGCCCAACACGCAGCAGAGAATGGTGCAGAGGTAATCGTCACGGACATACTAGATGAACTAGGTAACCAAACCGCTACTGAGATAGGCGCGCATTACCTAACTTTGGACGTGACTTCAAAAGAGAACTGGGATGAAGTTGTCTCTTCAGTTTTTGATGAACATGGGAGGATTGACGGTCTTGTCAACAATGCTGGGGTTTATACATCGCAAGATATATTTTCTGGCTCTGCCGACACTTTTCAAAGAATTGTTGAAGTCAACCAATTCGGTACTTATCTAGGAATGTCAACAGTCGCTCCGATAATGTCGCGTCAGGAGAGCGGAAGCATTGTCAATATTTCATCTGTTGCTGGGATGAGGGCTCAAGCGAATATTGCCTATATGGCAAGTAAGTGGGCTGTCCGAGGAATGACGAAGGGAGTAGCGAAGACATTAGCCAGCTCAGGAGTTAGGTGCAATAGTGTCCACCCAGGTGCTGTTGACACAGATATCTTGTTTGGCCTTGAGGCAGAGACAATCACTGAACTTGTCTCAACGATCCCTATGGGCCGCTCCGGCGAACCAACTGAAGTCGCAGAGGTAGTTACTTTTCTTTTGAGCGATGCGGCAAGCTATATCACTGGTGCTGAAATAGTGGTTGATGGAGGAATGACCACGTAACCTTTACGCAGCTGTGGGGATCGAAACTCCAGCGATTTTTGATAAGTGCTGTTCCTCAATAACGGACCAGAGCATATCACGAAGTTCATGCGCTCTTTCAAGATGGCTATTAGCTACGACAAAACCTTCGACAATATCTGAAAGAGTGGACAACCATGCCCGACCATGGAATACGACTGAAATAGTTATAGAGCCGTCACTATTTCTCTTGAGAGTTCGTGAATGCTCCCCTAGATTCGGAGGGCCTTTAAACGAAGGAACTTCGTAGCCAGCTTCTCTGGATGCCAGACTGAGAGCCCTAACTGCATTTGCAAATAGAAATGATTTTGATTCCGCCATAGACCTATTGTTACTTGAGGGTATGACATTTTGTATCAAAGAGATCTCGAAACAGTATCAGAAACAAAATTCAAGCTAACGTAAAATCCATGACACAGAATGAACACTCAAGTACGCCTCTGTTAAACCCAGCCCAGAAGAATGTTCTATCTCAACTAGGTGCAAGACCAAGCGAACGACCTGAATTCAGTGATGCTCTTAAGGAAAAGTTAAAGTCAAAACTAGAAGAAGTTGCCCAAAGCGTCTCTGGTGCACTACCTGACAATGAATCTCTTTTCGTCAATAAGCACCTTCTCACACAATTGATGGGGTGTGAGACACGATATATAGCTGAAAGCCAAGAAAGTTTCGAGTGGAGTATCCCTACAGCGAGAGGAACGCTATCACATAAAGCAATCGAATTATCTGTGTATTGGCAAGGCCCTAAGGACTCTTTAACTCTCACCAACGAAGCAATTTCAAGAGCAGAACAAGGAAACGACTATATGGGAGATTGGGTCCGAGGACTAACCAAAGGCGACCGGGCTCAGTTATGCGGAGAAGTGAATACGCGAGTCGGATCTTTCCTTGAAACTTGGCCCCCTCTTGAAAAACGCTGGAAGCCAATGCTTGAAACCCCAATTCGAGTTGAGCTGGCAAAGGGTAAAGTGGTTCTTTCCGGAAAGGTCGATCTCACACTTGGTTCAGCTGGGGGTAATACTGCAGGAAAGGTGATCGTCGATTTTAAAACTGGGAAATTTTCTCCTTCTCATCGCGATGACTTACGATTTTACGCTTTGCTCGACACGATTAGAGTAGGGGTACCGCCGCGACTTGTAGCCAGCTACTATCTCGATCAGGGTGAATTCAGTCCGGAAACAATCAACACAGACGTGCTGGAGTCAACTATTGCTCGAGTTTCTAGCGGTATTGTTCAGCTAGCTGAGATGCGTTTAGATATGCGACCACCTACGACACAACCTGGGCCTCCTTGTCGGTGGTGCCTGATATCAGATAGTTGTGACGATGGGCAAGAGTATCTTGACGAGCATAGCGATTAGGGCGAAAGAGAAAACCTATTGGGATTGAGCATATCTACTTCGTATAAGCCACAATAAGGTTATGGAATATATCAAAGTAGAGATTTCCGATGGAGTCGCCATTTTGACTCTGGATGACCCTGATAAGCGAAATGCAATTAATCTCTCGATGAATGATGAAATTTGCGAGGTCTTAGAGGAGCTTGAAAGCTCTGAGGAAGTCGGAGCATTAGTCGTGACTGGAGCAGGAAAAGGTTTCTGTTCTGGGGCTGATCTTGATGATCTTCTAGCTGCTAGAGAAAGAGACAATATCCGCGATATTTACCGCGGGTTTCTTCGTATAGCTGACTCTACCCTCCCAACCATTGCTGCAGTAAATGGAGCAGCCGTTGGTGCGGGAATGAACATGGCGCTGGCATGTGACGTTATCATCGCCGCAGAGTCTGCAAAATTTGATAGTCGCTTTCTGCAAATAGGTATTCACCCGGGCGGGGGCCATACATGGCGTTTGCTCGCCCGTACGAATTATCAGACTCTTAGCGCGATGGTGCTTTTTGGTGAAGTGCTCCGTGGGCCTGATGCATATAGAACTGGACTTGCCTGGAATTGTGTTCCTGATGAGAAACTCATGGAAGAATCTTTAACCATCGCAAAGCGAGCATCCTCATACCCTAAAGATCTAACCAAAATGACAAAGGCTGCTTTCCAGCAACTCCCCTCTATTGACTCTTCTGACGATGCCGTCCTCCATGAAGTAGCACCGCAAATTAAATCTATGGAGTGGGAGGAGTTCTCGCTCCTAGTTCAAAATCTTCAGAATAAAATATCTTCTAAAACATCTCCACAGAATTAGCGGAACTAATCAATCCAACGTTCGCTAATTTCTTCTTTACGAGAATCCCATTCTTCTGAAGTGAAAGCGTAACGGATGTGGTCTTCCCATTCTCCGTTGATTTCGAGATACCGCTCAGCAATTCCTTCTTCTCTCATTGAGAGCTTTTCGACTACGCGGCGGCTCGAGGTGTTTCTGGGAATGATTGCGACCTGAACCCTGTGGAGGTTCAAGTCTTCAAATGCATACTTTAAGACCACTGCTAAAGCTTCTGGAGTGTAGCTGTTACCTGCGTGCCCTTCGTCAATCCAGTACCCCACGTAACAGCTTTGAAATGGGCCTCGCTGAATGGAAGATAGATTGATTTCTCCGCAGAATATGTCATTAACGAAAATCCCAAAGCCATAACCGGAACCTAAGTGCCTTTCTCGATCTCGCGCATTGCAGCGCGCACCGAAGGCATTTCGGTCATTAATGACATCCGGCATACCCGCAGGACGCGTAGGTTCCCATTTGGTAAGCCAATCGATATTTTTTAGCCGAACTTTTTTCCACTCTTGGAAATCAGACACTTTAAGAGCGCGTAGCATGACCCTTTGTCCTCGGAGGTACTCTTTACCATGTCGTGATTTGGCCACTCTCATATCCATTCCTCATTGCAATTGATCATGAGCCCGTGAAGTGACATTAGTCTGGATGCCCGAAAGTCGACGATCTGAAAGGAAAAAACTATTCAGAGCAGCTGCTTCAAAATCAGGCCATCAAGAATGTCTGATTCTGAAACAAGGCATTCTGTGAAATGAAATTGCCGCATTATTTGCATCAGAATACATAAACCCCCGACTATCACATCTACCCTGTCTTCTTGCATTCCAGGGTTTGTTAGTCTTTCCTCTCTGTTGTCGGTTGCCAGTATCCGAAATACTTCTTCCATATCTTTGTGGCTCATTAAATAGTGGTGAACCGTCTCATAAGAGTAATCTTCAAGCCCTTTTTCGACCATTGCGACTGCCGTGACAGTTCCAGCCAGCCCTATTAAAGTTTTGGCCTTACCTAGATTTGTGATCTTTTTCTCAACATCGATAAGGTGGAGCTCTGCCAATGAGAGAGCTGCAGAGAGTTCTTCGGGGAGTGGAGGGTCGGAGTGTATGAATTTCTCTGTCATCCGTATACAGCCAGCATCGACGGATAAAAACTGTTCACATGTCATTTCTCCATAAGAGAATTCAGTAGACCCTCCTCCCAAGTCAAAGACAAGATATGGCCCCAGCTCCTTTAGAGAATGCGTCGCCCCTTGAAAGGAGAGTTCTGCTTCTTGCTGACCAGTAAGAAGTTGAACCTCTTTACCCAGTATTTCGTTCGCTGCAGAAAGAAAGACATCCCCATTTGTCGCATCTCGAACAGCAGAAGTAGCAATAGATCGAAACTCATCTACTTCTTCAGCGTCTAGAGCGTCCTTAAACGACATAAGAGTTGCAAGGACGCGATCGATCGCATCATCGTTAAGCTTTCCGGTCGCATCAACTCCCTCACCTAGTCGAGTAACCTTCTGACGGCGGTCAAGTATCTTATACCCCTCGGTTTCTGCTCTTTCTGCAATAAGCATCCGAGTGCTGTTTGTCCCACAATCTATGGCTGCAACTCTCTGAGATTTTGAACTCATGACCTTGCCCTACTGAAGATTCATAGCTACCCATGCTCCGACGGGGTCATCACCACCAGCCAAATAAAAGGCATAGTGGGCGTGAAGACATTTAATGCCTTTTCTTGTACCCCCTACACCGCCAGAAGGCTTAGGACCTTGATGTCCATCTGGTATGTGCTTGTTTCTTTCTTGAGAATATTGGCTGTGCGTTTCGGCAATCCTATCTAAACCGATCAATGCTTCGACTTCTTTGATGGCTCCTCGTGACTCTAATCTACTCACGAGTCGTCGTTCTTCAGAGTCGACAAGCCAAAACAGTGTCGGCATGGGTGTTCCATCGTCGAGGAAGGGTTCATTTCGTATGACTCTAGCTTCCCCACTCGAGTGTCTGACCACTATTTCATAGCTACCTTGAGGTTTTCTCCCAAGGAGATGTTCGATTTCCTCATGTCCAATGGGATGTAGCACGGAACCTGCCCCTAACTACTTCATGTAACTGAAAACCAAATGATGAGAAAAACAGCTACGCCAACAATAATGGGAATTCCAAATCTCTTTAACAGAGGAAGAGCGACGACTCCTAGAAGATTAAGGGCTTCTTCTTCATTTGGACTAGAGGGGGTAATCAGGTCTTTCTCTGGAGAGTTGCTTTCGGACGGCTCCAGAAGCTCTTCGAGATTTTTTGCGAATTGGGTCATAAGTTTTGCGCTTACATCGCTAATCGCTCCCCGCCCGAACTGAGCAACTTTCCCTGTAATAGTAAGCTCCGTTTTTACACTCACTTGAGTAGTTGTTGGTGAAATCTCCGTGAGCTGTGCCGTGATGATAGCGCTAGCATTTCCAGCCCCGCGAACATCTCGGCCATCTCCTTTGATTACAACTTTTTTATCTTCATTATTTCGTTCTAGATATGTAGCTGTTCCTTTATATTGTGCCGTAATAGGACCGACTTTTATTTTCACGATGCCGTGGAATTCTTCTCCCTCGTTCTCTTGCAACTCTGCACCGGGTAAACAGGGTGCGATCTTTTCTGGAGTGTTAAAAGCTTCCCAAACTTCGTCGACTGACGCATTGACTTCTATATCGTTATTTAACTCCATCGTGCGAGATCTCCTCGGGTATCTATATCTACTGGATTACCGTCACATGGTACCTCATGGACCAAGTCAGGTCGTAATCGAAGCAAAGATCGCGCGCCTTCATCACCAGAGATTGGTATAAGCGGCCAAAGCTCGTGATGGATCTTGACTGGAGGCCTGCGATTTCCGGAAAATGTAGCTACTCCTAGGAGCGCTTCGGCGTGTGATACAGCAACCCAAGCGGATGATGGGATTAGCGGCATATCTCCTAACCCGACCACGATTGCCTCGTGTTTGTGATGTTCAGCAACTGCAATCGCGGAACGAAGGGAAGTTGCTTGTCCATCTTCAAAATTATGATTCTCTACAATAGTGACTCCGTAGTCAAAAACGTTTAAGGATGCTTCTTTCTCAAAGTCAATTGCGCCTGAAACAAGATATACCTCATCAAAATTTGCGTTGCTTACAGCTTCTAAAACCCACTGGAGTACAGGCTTGCCTCTAAATGATGAAAGTAGTTTGTGGGTAGTTCCTTCGAACCGTTCACCTAGTCCTGCTGCAAGTATTACTGCCGCAACTGTATCATTTCGAAGCACTCGTTTTTCCGATGCACTATCCACCCTCTTATTGTAGGGACTGAAGCGAAATCGCAGTGGTTATAAGATTATATTCATTAATCATTTGGTTTGTGAATAGGCCCTGATCCCTGCTTGAGACTGTTTGCTTCTCGTCCTGTTCGTAGTGCAATAATTTCTGCACAAATTGAAATTGCGGTCTCTTCTGGGGTTCTGGCACCAATATCTGAACCGATAGGAGACATAATTCGTTTGAAATCTTCTTCACTGACACCTGCTTCTCGGAGGCGATTCGACCGATTATCATGAGTCTTCCTACTTCCCATTACTCCTATATATCCAACGTTTGTGTCGAGAGCAGCAGTTATCGCGGGAACATCAAATTTATTATCATGAGTTAGGACGCAGACAGCATCACGCACACCTAGAGAAGACCCGACAGTTTCTAATAATTTGTCAGGCCACTGAGCTTCTACAGCATCCGCAAGGGGAAATCTCTTTGTTGTGGCAAATACTGCTCTGGCATCACAAACGGTCACATGGTACCCCAATACTTTGGCGACTCTTACTAGAGCAGCTGTGAAATCTACAGCCCCAAAAATCAGCATTTGCGGAGGAGGAGCGAACGATTCAATGAAGATGGTTAGCTCCTCTTCTCGGGCCTCTCCGTTTCGTCCGTAATGGCGTGTACCTGTTCGTCCTGCTTCCAACTCGCCAGACATATCCCGAAGCACCACTCGATCCAGTGAGGTATTTCCTAGAGTTCCATGCACTTCACCAGTGGGATCCAGAACCATCTTTCTTCCGACTCCGTCTCCTTCAATTATAGTCGCGAGTGCTATTGGATTTCCTTCTCGAATTGCATCTTGGAGAACATTAAAAATTGAGTCTGGCATTTCTACCAATCCAAAGGTTCGATGTACAGATGAATAGTCCCCCCGCAAGTTAATCCAACCGCATAAGCCTCATCATCGCTGTAACCAAAGGTGACGACCTTCCTTTCTCCAGATGTGAGAATGTCTAAAGCCTCCGATACTACCGCTCCTTCGACACATCCTCCGGAGACTGATCCGGCGACTTCTCCATCTTCATTAACAGCCATTGTTGCTCCGGGGTCTCTGGGGCCAGATCCCTCGACTTTTACTACTCGCGCCAAAGCAATTTTTTTCTCAGCTTGTCGCCATCTTTCGATATCTTCAAGAATTTCTTTCAAAATAAGCTCCTCTATTCAGAAAGTGCCTGCGCTAGATCCGATAAAGAGTTTAGGCTATGTCCTTCTAAAAATCTGTCGATGTAAGGTAGCGCCGCAGCCATACCTTGTGCAAGGGGTTCATACCCAGGAGAGGCTTTCAGCGGATTAACCCAGATAATTTGGTGGGAGACTTTCTTGAGACGATGCATCTGTTCAGACATCACTGATGTGTCACCTCTATCCCAGCCGTCGGATAGGATAACAACCGTTGATCCTCTAGCGATTCCTCTTTGGCCCCATTCGTTGTTGAATTTTCTGAGTGTTTCTCCTAGTTGTGTTCCCCCAGACCAGTCCTGAACAGCATTTGATGAAGCAGTAACTGCACGATCGAGGTTCCGTGACGACAGCTCCCTTGTGATGCGCGTCAATCTAGTTCCGAGCGTGAATACCTCCACTTGACGTCTTCCTACCACGGCGGCTTGGACGAAACGTAACAGAGCTCTGGAGTAGGACTCCATTGACCCTGAAACATCGAGGAGGAAAACAACCCTTCTCTGTCGGTCTCCGGTTTCAAAAAATTGTTGCCGGACAGGTTCTCCATCAGTTCGTAACGAGCTTCTGATAGTTCGCCTCAGATCAGGATGCGGGCTTTTTCTTTTTGAAGCTATTTTCCTTCTTGACTGACGAAGCCCGCCTAACAGTCCCATTTTTTTCATCAGTTCATATGCCTCACTAAGTTCTTCGGACGTGTATTGTGCAAAGTCTTTCTCCCGAAGAATTTCAGATGGTGAGTACCTTAGATTAATCACTTCTCTGCCATCCTCAGATTGCTCCGAAATGTCTTCTTCTCCAGTTGACCCATCATCTGTTACTAGGGTCATTGCCCGGTGTGAGAGAAGATCCTCCTCCGGAAGACCAATTAATCCTTCCCAGAATACTTGGAAAGCATATTCATAAATTGGAATATCCTCAGGGTCGACAATAAGTGTAGTTCGTCCAGCCCAATAGACATTTTCTCGTTTTCCGACACCAACTTTTCCAAGCGCTTGTTGGAACACAATTGCTGATCCGATAGGAACGTTAACCTCTAAAGATCGGAGCAGAGAAATGAAACCCACTGTAAGACGTTCGGGAACTTCAGTGGTCTTTTCGCTTAAGCTAACCGGCACGTGCTAGCGCTTTCTCTACTAAGCCCTTTATGCCATGATCTAGAAGGCGAATCTGGTCTTCTCTATATTTCACCAAAGTCCCGATAGTTGATAGAACGGTTTCTTCGTCTAAAGTTATTGACCCTAATCGTCCAAGAGCTACTGTCCAATCAATACTTTCAGCAACACCAGGAGCTTTGTACAAGTCTAGAGTTCGTACTTGCTCAACAGCCGCGGCTATCTGAACTGCGAATTCTTCACTAACATCTGGAACTCTCGAACGGATAATCATAACCTCACGGTCAAAATCTGGGTGCTCAACCCAGTGATAAAGACAACGACGCTTCAGAGCATCATGAACATCTCTGGTACGGTTTGAGGTAATAACTACTATGGGTGGAACTTCAGCAGAAAATGTCCCAATTTCGGGAATAGTTACTGAGAATTCGGAAAGCAACTCAAGAAGGAACGCTTCGAATTCGTCGTCGGCCCTATCGATTTCATCAATCAGCAGTACAGGGGATTCCTGAGGTGAATATGAGATAGCTTTCAAAAGAGGCCTTTTAACTAAAAAACGTTCCTGATAAATCTCATCTTCTAACCCTTGTTCGCTGACCTCTGAAGCTCGGCCAGTTGCTTCTGCGGCACGGAGATGAAGAAGCTGCTTTGTGTAGTCCCATTCGTAAAGCGCTTGAGAAGCATCTAAACCTTCATAGCATTGCAGCCTAATTAGATCTCCGCCGGTCCACTTTGCGAGAGTTTTTGCTACCTCGGTCTTTCCAACTCCTGGGTCTCCTTCAAGGAATAAAGGTCGCTGTAACGAAAGAGAAAGAAAAATAGATGAAGATAAACCCTCCGAAGCTAAGTATCCAAACTTGGCAAGCCCCTGTGTTACATCACTTGGGTTATCTGGTGCATTAAATCCCATATCTCTAATGTACTACCGGAACGACCTTCCCCCTATCCATATTCTTCCTGATCTCGCTGTATTCTCTAGTAATCTACTTTTTGCAGGAGAAACTATGAGCATGCAGCGTTTTTTTATATCAATTGTTGCTCTGGCTCTTTTGACTTCCTGTGCTGGAAATAGCGAAGAGCTATCTTCTGAACAGAAAACAACTTTTCAATCTAATACCCCAACATCTGATCCAATTCCGGAACCATCTTCCACTTCTGAACCTTCTCCCACTACTGAACCTTCTCCCACTACTGAAGTGCCTAAACCAGAATCCGAAGGCAATCTCTCAGAGTCATCTGAGAGTCCCAAAACAGTCGGGTGTACTTCGAGCGGACATTCGGAACCCAGAAGAGCAGAAATGCTAGAAAGCCATGAACTTTGGCTGGGTAAACTAATCGGCTCTTCGCTAGAAGAAGGCTACAAATTGCTGGAGGGAGGGTCCGTTCCCGATGGTCTAATGCTAAATGGGAAGGTCCACCTGTGGTGGGTGTCTGCTACAGATCACACAATTCACCATGGAGTAGTGGATGAAGATGAACTTGAGGATCTCGGTCCGATATCTGTTGATGGCGAGATATTTTCAGGCATGGTTGATCCAGATATTGTGCAATTTGAAGACGGATCACTAGGCTTAACGGTCCTTGATGGTTTTGACCGCCCTGGCTCACCAGGGCCAATATGTCATCTTAGGTCGACCGATGGACAGAATTTTACAACGTATAGTACGGTCCTCGATAAAGAAGAACGATTTGACCCATCTTTAGTTATTGTTCAAGACCAATGGTGGTTAGCAGTGGGGATACCTTCTGAGGAGGACAGTCTGACTGAAATCTATAGTGGGTTCGATGGGCAAAACTTTACCTACCAATCAGAAGTAGAAGGTGCAGTTCCTGACCTTTCATACTTTGCTGGAGAATTCCAACTTCTCACATGTAGCAAAAGTGGCATGCGAAGTTACTCCTCTTCAAACGGAACAGATTGGAACTTGGACGAAATTATTCCGTTTCGAGGATGTGACCCTTCGAGAATAACCGGCTCAGACTTTTTTGCTTACAAAGTAGAGCAAGGAGGCGGAAGGGAAATGGAACCCCCCATACCCGAGGGAAGTGGCCCTAACTAGGCAGTCAGAATTCTCAACTACCTTCCGGCTTCCTGCAACCCTCTCCGGACCAATACTCTCGCCAAATGCTCTCGATAATCTTTTGAGGCATTCAAATCCGAGGGAGCCTCTGTGCCTTCAGCAGCAAGATCTCCTGCTTCCTCAGCATTTGCCCCATTAAGGAGCGCAGATTCCACCGCTTCTGACCTAAAGGGCACAGAGTGCATATTGACCAAACCAACACCTGCGTGCCCATCACCACAAACAATTGATGCCCCCACAATCGCCCAATCTTGAGCGCGACGGTTGAACTTCTGGAAAGACCACTTCGCATCCGGAACTTTAGGAATTCTGACTTCAGTCAACATTTCATCATCATGCAAGTCAGTTTCAAGAAACCCAGTGAAGAAATCTTCAATCCCTATTTCACGCTCACCTTCAGGACCTCTGACAACAACAGTTGCCTTTAGCGCAAGAAGGGCCGAAGGAATGTCAGATGCGGGATCTCCATGGGCAACAGCGCCACCGATCGTTCCACGATGGCGCACTTGCGGGTCGCCAACGTTATGGGTTGCTTGAGCCAGTACTCCAGCATTTGAAACAATGAGGTCATTTTTCTCAACGTCACAGTGTCGAGTGAGCGCTCCAACTGCGAGATATTCTCCATCATCACGAACATACTTCAAATCGTCAAGACGGTTGATATCCACTAAATATGCTGGCGTTGCCAAACGAAATTTCATCAAAGGAATTAACGAGTGGCCACCGGCTACAAGTTTAGCTTCATCTCCATGTTCTCCGAGCGCTTGGATCGCTTCATCGACTGAGCCTGCTTGGATATAGTCAAAATTTGCTGGAATCATAGTGACACCTCACTCGCCTGAAGAACGGCTTTAACGATGTTGTGGTATCCGGTACACCTACAGAGGTTCCCTTCCAAACCTTCACGAACATCGTCTTCAGTCATTGAAGGGTTTTCTTCAATCATTGAAACAGAAGCCATCACCATTCCCGGCGTGCAATATCCGCACTGCAGAGCATGGCATTCATGAAATGCTCGTTGGACAGGATGTAAAGTCCCATCATTATCAGCAAGGCCTTCGATAGTTGTAACTTCCATGCCATTTACCTGCGCAGCTAAAACCGTGCAGGATTTTACAGATTCACCATCTAGATGCACGGTACAAGCGCCACATGAGGAAGTATCGCAACCGATATTTGTTCCAGTTAGGCCAGCAGCTTCACGGATGTATTGCACAAGCAGCATGCGAGGCTCCACATCATATGATTGTTCAACACCATTAATCTTGATACTTACTTCCACACACTTCCCCTTTCTAAGCCTGAAACCGACGTTAGTACATAATCCACTGCTTTGACGAATACACTAAGCGTCGACTTTCTTGTACCGGATCCTAGCCCAAATACCAGTTCCTAACATCATTCCCAATAGGGCAATTAAGCCCGGTTGAGTTGTAGCCCATGTAACTTCCCCAAGAAAACCTTGTCTGCACATCCGAATGACATTCGTAATAGGGTTAACGGCAGCTACATGGTGTAACCAGCCTTCAATGGCCTGTATAGGCGCCTGTCCGACAGAAAGAAACATTGAGCTGAACATAATGATTTGGGCGATTGCTAGAGATTTCAAAGTTTTGAATGTAAAGACAATCCCTAGAACAAGAAAAGACATAACAACTGACATCCCTACACCAGAGAGATAGACCATTACAACCCCCAGTAGTCCTCCTGGCATATCGGCATTTAGAAAGGCAAACGCAACAATCAGCACTGCCGTTATAGGTATCAAGGCCCGACAGACACAATAACCTACGAGGCCGCCAATAAGCGCCATGGGTCGGGTCGGGGCTACACGAAGACGATCGAAGAACCCATTCTCGAGATCAGTTCCTGCTAGACCTCCAGCCCCCATTCCAGAGAAGGCAGCTCCCTGCATGACAGCCCAAGCAGTCATCCAGTTCACTGCTTTATCAGTCTCATACCCTTCAAGTTCTACTATCGAAGCGAAGGAGCCACTAAACGCCACGACGAAGAAAATTGGCATAAGAACTGCAGGTAGGATCAACGAAGGTATCCGTTGTAATCGAATTAAACCGCGTTGAATTCCAGCAAAGACCACTGCGAATGAGGGCACTTGTGGTGAATCAAAAGAACTCATTGGGCACGCACCAAGCGTCTACGCAGCTGTCGGATTGAGATGAGAATTCCTATCGAAGCTATGACGAGTACAATTCCTAACGACTGTCCAAAGTCAGCCCATGAGAAACCTTCAATCGCCATCCTTCGTGTAGGGTCAATGACCCAGGTTAGTGGGTTTTTGCGAGCGATAGCCCCGTACCATCCTTCCATCAGCTGAACAGGGAAAAAAGCAGAGCTAACAAAAACTGCGACAAAAATTAGAGGAAATGTAGATTGTACGACTTCTTGAGACCCTGTTCTCAAAGCCACTGCTATACCAAAACTACCCATCGAAACTGAAAGCATCGCTGCGATCAAAACTATGGAAATAATACTTGAAAACCCTCCAGCAATATTTGCCCCAAATAAGACGAAGATACTTATAAGGACGGCAGCTTGTGCAACCCCGTAGATGAATGCGCTAGCGAGCCTTGACAGCAATATCGATCCTCTTGAAACTGGCGAAACAAGGAGCCTATCCATGAATGAATTTTCAATATCTGCAGCTAAGTCAGAAGCACTATTTGTTGAGCCGAATAGGACGCCCTGAATGACACAAGCAGGAAGAACGAAATCCAGAAAAGAAACGTTAGGAAATGGGAATCCTTCTATTGTCACTGCTCTGCTGAACTGAGACGCATACACGGCCGCCAGAAGCAGTGGGAAAAAAAGACCTGGAGCCCAAGATTGCGGTTGGCGAAGCATTCCAAGAACACTTCTATGCGACAGTTTAATCACTTGAGGGAGGAAGTTTCTTTGCAAGGTTTCTACACCTGCCCGCCCTCAAGACGTCTTCCTGTGGCATCAGCAAACACATCATCAAGACTAGGTTCGTCTAGCTCTACATGATGGATTTCAACACCTGCGTCATCAAGGGCTTTCAATACATCGGTGATGCCTGTCGTGCCACTCACAAGGCCAATAGCAATACGGTTTCTTCGGGCAGGACGTTCCTCGCCGAAGTGACTCATAGCCTTTCGAGCTAATGGGAGGTCGTTCTCTGATACATCGACTCTTAAAGTGGGTGCTCCAACAGCTGACTTAAGAGAAGCGGGGGAACCTTCACGCACTATTTTCCCATCATCAATAATCGCGATCCTCTCAGCTAATTGGTCTGCTTCTTCAAGGTATTGAGTAGTTAAAAACACTGTTGTCCCTAGGTCTTTATTTAGGTTCCGAACTTCTTCCCATAAGGCCATGCGACTCGTAGGGTCTAGGCCTGTAGTTGGCTCATCGAGAAAAAGAACTTCGGGTTCGTGAACTAAGGAAAGGGCTAGATCAAGCCTTCTTCGCATTCCTCCAGAATAAGTTCCGACTCTTCGATCGCCAGCTGCAGTAAGACCTACCCGCTCAAGGAGGTCGCCGCAACGCTTCAAACTTGAACGTTTTGGAAGTCCATGTAAAACGCATTGTAAGCGTAAGAGCTCATTACCGGTCATCAACGGATCGATAGCAGCGTCCTGTAAAGCCACTCCTATTTTTTTACGCACTGCTGAAGGATCCCCTACCACGTCAAAGCCTGCTACTCGGGCAGATCCGCTAGTAGGTTTCAAAAGTGTCGTAAGCATGCGGACAGCTGTAGATTTTCCAGCTCCATTTGGACCTAGAAAACCGAAAACCTCTCCGCTTGTGACTGTGAGATTAATCGAGTCTACGGCTCGAAGGTTGCCGAATGAGCGCGAGAGCTCAGTTACTTCAATAGGATTGCTCAATTTATCCCCCCAACGCGTCGGCAAGTTCGGTGAAGGGCCAAGAAGATGGTATCCGAAGTGGCCCAGGGGCAGCCGGCAAAACTGCGTAAGCCTCTTCGCCTTCTCGGATCAGTCCAAAGTTCTGTCTAGCGATTAATTCAATCTGTTCAGGAGTCAGAAGCGCTTCTGCTCTCTGCTCTAAAGCCGAATTGGATGATTCGATATCAACAAGTTCTTGCTGTTTTGTAGATAGCTCGTCTCTTTGATCCAGCCATAATCTTACTGGTTGGATAGCCCAGATAAGAATGACAGCAACAACCGCCAAAATGAAGATCCAGAAAAAGTACCGTCGTGTTTTTTCAGAAGCAAGTACTTTCTGGAGGGGGTGATTGGTTGTCGAGGGCATTACTGAGTTCCGTGAAGTTCTTGGATGCCACGATACGATGCGGCATCACCTAACTCTTCTTCTATCCGTAACAGCTGATTGTATTTTGCGACTCGGTCACTTCGTGCAGGAGCGCCAGTTTTTATCTGTCCGCAATTTGTAGCGACAGCAAGATCCGCAATAGTCGTATCTTCTGTTTCTCCTGATCGATGTGACATGACAGACGAATACCCGTGTCGATTTGCGAGATCCACAGTTTCGAGTGTTTCGGTTAAAGTTCCGATCTGATTCACTTTGATCAAAATAGAATTAGCTGTGGATTGTTCTATTCCTTTTGCTAAACGCTCTTTATTGGTAACAAATAAGTCGTCGCCAACGAGTTGGACGTCTTCTCCGATCTTGTCAGTTAAGTTTTTCCATCCTTCCCAGTCTTCTTCAGCCATCCCGTCTTCTATTGAGAGGATGGGATACTTATCGGTTAGCTGTTTATAGTAATTGCACATTTCCTCAGGGGAGAACTCTCTCCCTTCACCAGCAAGAACATACTTTCCATCATGAAAGAATTCGGTGCTGGCGGGGTCTAGCGCTATTGCTATATCGTCTCCTAGTGCAAATCCGGCTTTAGTTATTGCATCTACAAGTAACTCAATAGCAGCCTCGTTTGATTCAAGATCTGGGGCGAAACCGCCTTCATCTCCAACTGCAGTTGATAAGCCTGTATCTTTCAGAACTTCTTTTAGGGTGTGGTAACACTCAGCCCCCCATTGCAAACCCTCGGAAAAGGAAGCTGCACCTACAGGCATAATCATAAATTCCTGAAGGTCAACGTTATTATCTGCATGTTCACCGCCGTTGAGCACGTTCATCATTGGAACTGGCAGTACATGTGCTGTGGCGCCGCCAAGATATCTATACAGGGGCTGGCCGAGGTGACGAGCACTAGCTTTGGCAGTAGCGAGAGAGACACCGAGCATCGCATTTGCTCCTAAATTTGATTTGTCGTTCGTACCATCGAGAAGGAGTAGTTTCTGGTCAATTCCTCTCTGGTCTAGAGAGTCCATTCCTAGAATTTCATTCGCTATTTCATTATTAACATTCGCTACTGCTTGGAGTACGCCTTTCCCCTTGTATCTTTTGTCTCCATCACGAAGTTCTACCGCTTCGAACTGTCCCGTTGATGCCCCTGAAGGAACTGCTGCTCTTCCGCTAGAGCCTCCTTTTAGAATGACATCAACCTCAATAGTTGGATTTCCTCTGGAGTCGAGAATTTCTCGTGCTATTAGTTGCTCGATTTGGGATGGATTGGGGTTCTGCATCTTTGCTCAATTGTAATTTTATTCGAATAATTAACTTCTAGGCCTCTCTCCAAGTTAGCGCTTATGTAGCGAAATGTTATTGATGTGGCTTACGTGGGTCTTGTTGTTCGAAAAGTGCTGCGATACCAGTCACAGGTTCAGGTCAGTTCGTGAATTCTGCTGGTTCATCTTCTAGGGGGCTTAACTGTCGAAGGTAGCTAACCAGATCTTCAATTGGGGTTTTTGAATGGTTGAAAACAATTTGCAATTCGTCTGGTTCACTCTTATACACGGAACCCGGATAGAGCCTCTTTACCCTTATTACTTCTGATGGGCGCAGAACAATCGGGGTTACTTTCACAGTCATTTGTGGTTCTCCATTTGTATTAACTAATCGGCCAGCTATCTCGGTAATACCCATTTTTCTAGCTTCACATCGTAAGTTTGCTACGGAAAGCAGATTCTTCGCAGCATCAGGAAGTGGGCCGAACCTGTCGGTCCACTCATCGCTAATCTCTGCAACATCTTCCAATCTCTTACAGATAGCAAGTCTCCGGTAAGCTTCGAGTCGTAAATCCTCCTTCGTAATGTAGCTGTTTGGTATCTGGGCAGGGATTGGGAGTTCAATAGAGATCTCTTGCATAGATTCCAGAGGTTCTCCCTTAAGCGCTGCGACTTCTTCATTGACCAGCTGGCAGTAGAGGTCATACCCAACTGCTGCTACATGGCCTGATTGTCCTGTCCCGAGAAGATTTCCAGAACCTCGTATTTCTAGATCCCTCATTGCAATTCTAAAACCAGAACCGAGCTCAGTAGCTTCTCCTACGGTACGGAGCCTTTCATACGCAATGTCACTCAGGGAAGATCCCTTAGGGGTCAGAAGGTAGGCGTAAGCCCGTGAACCTGATCTTCCGACACGTCCACGAAGTTGGTGTAGCTGACCTAAACCAAGTCGATCTGCATTACTCACTATAAGAGTGTTTACCGACGGCATATCTATACCGGATTCAATAATGGTGGTGCACACCAGAACATCGAAGGCTCCTTCCCAGAAGCCAACCACGATTTTTTCAAGTTTATTCTCATCCATCTGTCCGTGGGCAACAGCTATTCTTGCCTCCGGTATAAGACTCCGGAGCGCATTAGCCATCTTTTCTATATCTGCAACCCTATTATGTACAAAGAAAACCTGACCTTCTCGTAGTAATTCCCTTCGGATGGCGGCAACGATAATCTTCTCTTCATACTCTCCCACAAACGTTAAGATCGGCTGCCTATCCAACGGTGGGGTATTTAAGATTGTCAGATCTCTGATTCCGGTGAGACTCATTTCAAGAGTTCTGGGGATTGGAGTCGCTGATAATGTAAGAACGTCAATACTTGCTTTGAGTTCCTTGAGCATTTCTTTATGCCTTACCCCAAAACGTTGTTCCTCGTCGACGATCAAAAGACCTAAGTCGCGAAAGGCAACATCGTCTGAGAATAGCCGGTGTGTACCTATAACGAGGTCAACCTTCCCCGAAGATAGCTGATTAACCACTCGTGTTTTTTCTTTCGACGTGAGGAAACGACTTAGTACTTCTATTTGGATTGGATAAGCGTCCAATCTCGTTGAGAACGTTTGGAAGTGTTGTTGGGCGAGCAGGGTTGTAGGAACTAGTACGGCTACTTGTTTATTGCTCTGAATCGCCTTGAAAGCTGCCCGGAGTGCGATCTCGGTTTTACCAAATCCAACATCTCCGCATACAAGCCGATCCATTGGCTGTAGCTTTTCCATATCCTCCTTAACTTCTTGTATCGCAACAACCTGATCAGGGGTCTCTTGAAAAGGAAAGGAATCCTCTACTTCCTGTTGCCATGGTGTATCTGGTGGGTATGCATAGCCTTCAGTTGTCAGCCGTTTTTGATATAGCGCTACAAGATCTTGAACGATTTCCTGAATTTCTGACCGAACTCGTGTTTTTGTTTTATGCCAGTCGCTTCCACCCATCCGGCTGAGCGGTGGATGGGCTCCGCCTGTGTATGGTCGTATCTGATTAATTTGCTCTGCAGGAACATACAACTTATCTCCTTTTTTATATTCGAGGAGAAAATAGTCCCGTTCGATAGATCCTATTGAGCGAGTAACAATGCCTTGATAGAGCGCTACCCCATGGTGGTCATGAACAACATAGGATCCGACTTGTAGATCCTCATGGAATATTTTGGGGCCACTAGTATCTCTGCCTCTAAGTCTCTTAGAGCGTCTTCGGCCAGTTAGGTCTTCCTCTGATAGAACAGCAATTTTGACAGATGGGAACACGACTCCTTGATTGATTGGCCCATCCATGACATAGATCGCATTATCAGAATCGACGGCTATGTCCTCTCTAAAGACCTCAGTTTCTAATCCTTCCCGTTCGATTAGGTTTACTAGCGATTGTCTAGATTTATTAGAATTCGCTATGGCGAAAACGGAATAATCTTGTGCGAGCATCTGCTGCACCTCTGTCCCGAACACGCTTCGTACTCCTTTCGATTGCCACCCTTGACTCTTAAGAGATGACTGTTCCTCTGTTTCAGCAAAGGGTTTAATCGATGTGGCTGGCACTCGGGTTTGATGAAATATTTTTTCGAAAGGGACATGAAGGCGCTTTGTTAGTGCCTCTTCCTCGACTTCCCATGTTTGGGACAGTACAGGCACGATTCGGTTTTCATCGCGAGAGAGTTCTTCTACTTTTCGATTTGACCGCTCTGGATCAATGAAAATTAACCTACTGTTTTCCGGTAGATAATCGAGAATAGTTTCTTCCTTATCCACTAACCAAGGAAGCCACGACTCCATCCCATCAAAGAGCTCCCCATCAGCTATTCTTTCCCAGTGGGCATGCCCCCAGGGTGCACTGGAGATAAGGTCCTTTGCCCGATTTTTAATAGGCTCTGTTGGCAAGATCTCCCGAGCGGGGAAAATTCGAACTTGTTCCTTTTGTGTAGTAGTTAGTTGATCGGAAACCGCAAACTGGCCGAGGCGATCGACCACATCACCCCAAAGATCAATTCGTATTGGTGCTTCTGCTGTAGTTGGGTATATATCAAGTATGGATCCTCGATTTGCAATCTCTCCCCTATTTTCAACTTGTGCCACTCTCCTGTATCCCATCTGAATGAGCTTCTCCAGTGATTCTTGAAGGTCAAGAAACTCATTCCTTGAAATTGCAACGGGTTGAATTTGGTTGATCGGAGCAACAATTTGTGTCGTTGCTCTGATGGGTGAAATAACAACTTTTGGGCCCTGAGAGTTTTGCAGTTCCCATGCAAGCTTTGCCCGTTGCCCCATAGTTTGAAGTGTCGGACTGACACGCTCAAATGGGAGGATTTCCCAAGCTGGGAAGATCTCCACCTCTTCAATACCAAGAATTGTCTGCAGGTCAAACTGTAACGATGAGGCCTCTGCGATTGTTGGAGTAATCACAAAAAGTGAATTGGCTTCGATTAGATGAATGTAAGATGCGATGGCCCACGCTTGAGCATTTTCAGGCACAACAACGTTCTCGATGGAAGGGTGGGCAAGCGAAAGAACGGCTTCCTCTTCACTGAGTGCATCTAGGATGTATTTGAAACTCACGCGTTGAACTTATTCATTGCTGCTTGATGGCCATGAGTTTGGATGAAATCAAGAGCATCTACTGCCTTGGATTTTGAATGCTCTAACGCCTGCCTGTCAGCTTTGCTAGGACGGCTCAAGACATAATCTCGACCTCTCTGCCCTTCGTGAATCGCCCCAACGCCAATGCGAATCCGAGCGAACTCTCTCGAATGCACATGGCTTTCAATGGATCTCAATCCATTATGGCCAGCAAGGCCCCCACCGACTTTTATCTTTATCTTCCCGACTGGAAGATCCAACTCATCGTGAATCACAATTAGCTGAGCTGGTTCTGAGATGTTGTATCTGTCCATCAGCTTTCGTGCAGCTAGACCGGATTCATTCATATAGGTTTGGGGTACAGCAATAACTACATTACGATTTTCAGACTTTACTTCTGCGCAGAGAGCAGAGGCTTTGCTTTTTCGTAATCGAACGTCATACTGCTCTTCAAGCAAGTGGATGACTTCGGCACCTACGTTGTGCCTTGTCCCTTGATACTTCTCCCCTGGGTTGCCGAGCCCCACGATGAGATAATCAGGGGTCACACCAGAAAATCGTTTAGTGCGCCTTTTCCGCCGCACGAAAATATCTATTCGCTATCTTCGGCTGGAGTTTCTCCATCGTCGGTAGAAACTTCACCCTCGTCGGATGCACCTTCTTCACCTTCTTCACCTTCTTCGGCAGCTGCTTCTGCCATTGCTTCAGCTGCCATAGCTTCCATGGTGGATCGAGTGACAGTTCCAACTGCGACCGTTTCTTCAAGGTCAACCTCAGTCCGGACTCCATCTGGCAAAGCGATATCCCCAACACGTACAGATGTATTGATCTCTAGATCGGAGACATCTACAAATAATTCATTTGGGATAGATTGTGGGAGCGAGAGCACAGAAAGACTAAACATAGTTTGATCAACCATCCCGTTCTCATCCGTAACTTTTTTGGCGTCTCCAGTTATGGTAAGTCTGACATCAACTGAGATCTCTGCATTTGGGTCTACTCTTACAAAGTCAACATGGATAACTTCATCTCGAACCGGGTGACGTTGAAGGTCTTTTAAGATTGATAGGTGCTTCGATCCAGCAATTTCTATTTCGATTAGTGCATTTAGGCCAGCTTCTGTGGTTAGGGACCCTCGGAGATCTGCATAGTTAACGCTAAAAGGCATGGGGTCTTGTCCCAATCCATATAAAACGCCAGGAACTCGCCCTTCGCGGCGAAGACGCCTAGTCGAACGACTTCCCAGTTCACGCCCTTCTTCAGTATTTAGTACAAGTTCAGCCATCGCCCATTACTCCCTATATGCAAGAATCTCGTTTGAGGTTTGCAGATTTCTACCAGATGAAAAGTCTATCGTTCTGTTCTTCGACAGACACCTAGCTTAAATGCTTCCCTCCAAATATTTCACTTACACTCGTGTCCTCGAAAACAGCATCCAAGGCATTCGCTATTATCGGAGCGACTGAAAGTACCTTAATTTTCGAGATATTTCTCTCCTCCGGAAGAGGCAAAGTGTTTGTCATAGCAACTTGCTTAATGACCGAATTTTCAAGACGCTCGATAGCAGGGTCGGAGAAAACGCCATGAGAGGTACACGCATATACTTCCTTAGCGCCTCTATCGGCGAGTTGTTCCGCCGCCCCTACGATAGTTCCCCCTGTATCGATCATGTCATCGATCAAAACACAAACTCGCCCATCTACATCCCCGAGTACGTCCCCAGCTTCAACACGATTTTTCTGACTTTTGATTCTTCTTTTGTGAACTATCGCCAAATCTGCAGTTAGCTCAGATGCGTATCTTTCTGCGACCTTTACTCGTCCAGTATCTGGGGAAACAACAACAAGGTCATCCCCGAGCGTCCGCATATAGTCTACGAGAACCGGCATGGCCGTTAGATGGTCAACTGGCTTATCAAAGAAACCTTGTATTTGCCCTGCATGGAGGTCCACTGAAACCATACGACTTACTCCTGCAGCTATGAAAAGATTGGCTAATAAGCGAGCTGTTATAGGCTCTCTTCCTTCTGATTTTCTATCTTGTCTTGCATACCCAAAGAAAGGGCACACCACTGTGATCCGTTTCGCTGAGGCGCGGCGAGCTGCATCTACCATTATGAGTTGTTCCATAATCGAATCATTAATTGTCATATCTGGTGAAGCGGAATGGCTTTGAATAATAAAGACATCCCCTCCGCGGACAGATTCGCTAAACCTGCAGTGAACCTCACCATTTGCAAACTCAGCGAGATTCGGCTCATCGAGCTCGACACCAAGATAGCCTGCGATTTCTTCAGCTAAAGCCAAATTTGATCTTCCGGAAATCAAATGCAATCGCTTCTTGGTTATTAACTCCATATTGTAATTCCTTTGGATCGAGGTCCAGTAACTAAATCGTAGGTCGAAAAACTATTTCTATCAGATGATTTCAAGGGTTAGTTGCATTTTGCATTATTCCAAAGATGCTTTGCTGGCCCGGCAGGACTTGAACCTGCAACCTCCTGGACCAAAACCAGGCGTTCCGCCAGTTGAACTACGGGCCATTGTATGTCTAATGAACTTATCGCATTTCCGGACCAATCGCGTATTTGCCAATTCGCTAAGTTGAATTATTTGATATTTATTTCGATAAGTTCAAGAACGCTCTGCATGCCGATTGGCCATTCCGCTTCCAAGAAATAATGAAAGCTAGCAAAAACGCGCATTTCTATGGTTTTTGCAGTAGGTTATACCGCTTATGGGTTCATTAATTAAAAAGAGGCGCAAAAGAATGAGGAAGAAGAAGCATCGAAAGATGCTGAAGCGAACTCGAGCTCAGCGTCAACGCGGAAAGTAAATAGGTCTTCGCTGCTAGATCCGATTTAGGTTCTATCCTCTTGGACGGGCTCCTCAGCAAATGATTGAAGGGTTCGAGCTGTAATAAATCCCTCTCCGGGAAAATGACCTTCCACAAACCACGTCGATCCGCTTCCAGCTAGTTTCGGTTTCATTCCGCTGTGTTTCTCTAGCTCGTCTCTCCATACGGAAAGCTCTGGACGTACACTGAGTGCAGCTAGTTCAAGGTCATTTCCATTTGGCCCTGCCGGCCCGCCCAACTCGTCCCATTTTCTATACACATCGGCTGTTGAGCAGCCAACAGTTGGGGTAAGCAGAGTAAATGCTTTTTCTTGATATTGAAGTGGTTCAACGACTTCTCCAACTCCTCTAACAAGAGCCCTGCCACCATTAAGATTAAATGGAACATCTGCTCCGAGCTTGACCGCTGCTTCAGCATCCCGGTATTGAAAGTACCTAAGAACTGCTGCAGCATTCCCAGAACCTCCACCTAAGCCGCCTTGAGGAGGGATTCTTTTCTCAACAGTTACTGCTAGATCTTCATCGAGAAAGTTCAGTGCTCTCATGACTAAATCCTGTTCAGAGGGTGGCTGGATGGGGTATGCACCTTGGTAAGTGACCCCCCTTCTACCCTTTCTAAATACCATGGAGTCAGCCAAGTCAATTGTCACCATCTCAGCTTCTATAAAGTGGTAGCCATCTTCTCTCCGACCTGTGATCCGAAGGGACAAAGTTAATTTTGCAGGAGAAAGAACTTCTACACTCTCATTCGAATCCATCATGCCCCGCGTTTTCGACAGCAGTTGCTAAAGAGATCCAATCATTGACAGTTAGGTCCTGAGGGCGAGACTTTGGGTCAAGTCCTGCGGAGTTAAAGCCAGTTGTTCCGACGAGACCTTTTAGTGACTTCCGGAGCATTTTTCTTCTTTGGCCATATCCAACTTTCAATAATTTCCACATCGTTTCTAAGTCGACTTTCTCAATAGTCTTCCGCCGAGTGAACTTAAGTAAGACCGACTCTACTTTTGGAACAGGGAAGAACACCTTCGGAGGAACTTGTCCGATAATTGAAATCTCTGACCAGTATTGGGCTTTAACAGAGGGGATCCCGTAATTAGAAGATCCAACTTCCGCGACAAAGCGCTCCCCCACCTCGCGTTGTACCATCACGAGCATTTGTTCAACTTGCGGAGCATGGTCTAAAAGATCTAAGAGCAGAGGTGAGCTTATGTTATATGGCAAATTTGAAACCATCTTCCAGTTTCCTGTTCTCCTTAGAAAGAATTCATCCCATTTGATTTCCATCGCATCTCTATGGAGAATTTCGGTTTTCTCTTTCATCCCTGTTTCTTCGAGCGTTTCCTCTAGCGCTGGAAGGAGATAACGATCGAACTCGATAGCTACTACCCGCTTTGCTTGGCTCAGTTCACAGGTCAGAGCTCCAAAGCCAGCTCCAATCTCTAGCACTTGATCCTCTGGCCCTAGATCAGCCAATTTAACTATCTTTCGAATGATGTTAGGGTCCGTGACAAAATTTTGCCCTAGTGAACGTGATGGGACTATAGAGTGCCGCTCTAAGATCGATTGAACCTCTCGAACACCTATTACCATGTCAGTTCGATTTTCTTGTTGGAGGTTTGTCAAGGTTCCCTGAGCTATGGAGTAGTGGCATAGTTTCGTTTAAGATTATTTCAGCTAAACGCATGTTAGTAGGTAGACCAGTGGACCCATCCTCCACCAGCTGCTTGATATAACAACCACGCGCTTACGTTAATATTGGCGATTGGATCATATGGGCTTGCCCCCGCATACCCAGCAGAGATAGCTCTGTTGTCCCAGTACTGGGGCATATGCTGCATTAGGCCGGCAGCTCCGCTTGAAGGATTTGTTGCCTCTGGTTGCCCCCTGCTTTCGCGATGCATGATGGTAAGGAACAAATCAACGTCACTTGCAGGGCCACCATATGCTGCTATTGCTGCTACTACGTCATCACGCCATCTCTCTACGTTAGGTATGAATGTCTCATTTATTTCAGGTTCATACGGTTCGGTTACTGGAGGAGATGTCGGGGCCGGCTGTGAGGGTGCAGGGGCAGGCTGCGAAGGCAAAGAGGAGGAAACCTGAGTCGGAGTAAAACTTGCTGAAAGCTTCATTTCTTCTCCCTGCCCGACGTAATTAGGTATAAATCCGGATGTAGAGATAGCTAGTTCTTCGGGGGCTCTATCTATTGGCCGCTTGGTAATAGTTTCCTCATCGGTAGTTGGGCTCTCTCCATCGACTAGATCCACTTGAGTTTCACTTTGCTGGCCTCGTTGAGCTTCTTGACTATTAGTATCCGCATCCGTTGTGTCGGCGTTGAGTAGTTGACCTATAGGAGAAGTATTCTCTTGGCTACGAGCAGGCTCAAGAGATTGAGGTTCACTGGGTCCAGTAAGAGACACCACAACAGAAGCTACCGATAAAATGACGATAAATATCGCCACTATTGGAAACCGTAGCGCGTGCAGTATTCGGTACCCCGTCTGTTCTTCCAGCGCCTAACCTCCGCCTCGCCGCTTCGTCCATATATTATGTGGTTGTTTTCGCACAATTGGCAACACCCACAACTATATGAGCAGGAATTAGCTGGTTTCTTTGGAACTAGATGGTGGTAGGTCGTAGAAGGTATGGGTTGTCGACCATATCTGTTCAGCAAGCGTTTTAACGTCTACTCCCCGCTGCTCAGCTATATATTCTCCAATAATAGGGAGATTAGATGGTGAGTTTTGCTTACCTCGAAGTGGCACTGGCGAAAGGTACGGAGAATCGGTTTCGATCATGAGACGGTCGATCGGTGTGGAGAGCATTGCTTCTCGATTTTCTTGAGCATTTTTGAAGGTCACAATCCCAGAAAAGGACAGTAGCGCACCCATATCAAGTGCTATCTCTGCCTCTTGTGGTCCGCCGGTGAAGCAGTGGAAGACAGTTCTGGAAGGGGGTTGCTTTGCCTTTAGGATCGTGAAGATTTCATCCCAGGCTTCTCTTGCATGAATAACAAGAGGTAAATCAAGTTCATGTGCGAGATCGATATGTTCAGCAAAGACTGCTCGCTGAGTGGAAGGTGGAGAATGATTGTAGTGATAATCCAAACCACATTCACCGACAGCTACAACATGTGGGGTGTGCAGAAGTTCCTTGATGCCCTCAATGCCCTTTGAGGCTTCGTGGGGATGGATGCCTGCTGTAGAAAATACGGATCCGGAGAATTCCTGCGCAATTGCAAGTGCCTCCTGCGATGTTGTTAAATCAGTCCCTACGTTAACTAGTTTCTCCACTCCTGCATGCTTCGCTTCCGCTATCGCGTTTCTACCTGCAGGGCTGTTTTCTATGTGGCAGTGGTTGTCCACCCATTTCAATGAAATTGGCTGTTTCTGCTCTGATGTCATTTTTGATTCAAGTTTCAATCTTGTTGAAGAGCGGCTCAGGTTTAGGTATAGGAAGACCTGGAGTTAACGGGACTCTGGCCCAGCCCTGAGAGGGCCCTAGAAGATTGTCGAGTTTTTCTGAAGTGAACGGCAGAAATGGGCTCAACATTACCCGGATTCCATTAATTGCGCTTAAGGCAACAAACAGAATGGTTTTGGCTCTGTCGGGGTCAGTTTTCGATAGTTTCCATGGCTCTGTTGCATTGAGATATCTATTTGCTGCTTGTGCTGCCTCCATTCCCTTTCGTAATGCCGCACGAAGTTCAACTGCTTCGAATAATTCCGCAGATTCTTCGAGAGCGCTGTCAATGGTTGTAAGTAAAGAGGTGTCCTCTTCTGTGAAGTCTCCGGGTTCCGCTACGGTTCCGCCACAGGTCTTATGTGTCATTGACAGGACTCGATTTACTAGATTCCCCCAGTTAGCTACTAACTCCTCATTGACGCGCCTTACTATCTCTTCATGCGAGATTTCGGTATCCGCCTGTTCGGGGAAGTTGGCCGCCAGGGCGTACCGGAGTGCATCCGCTTGGAAGAATTCCAGCCCTTCTTCTATCGTCATCCCAACTCCCCTACTCGCTGATGCCTTCCCGCCCTTAAATGTGACATATTGATTTGCCGGAATAACGTCAGGGAGGTGGAGCTCCTCGCCATCGATCTTGTCACCTACAGCCATTAGTTGCGCTGGCCAGAATAAGGCATGGAATGGAATGTTGTCCTTCCCTATGAAGTACACATGGCGGGCTTTATCGTTATGCCACCAGTATTTCCAACGGTCTGGTGTTCCTTCTTGCTCTGCCCATTCTTTAGACGCTGAGAGATATCCAATGACTGCGTCATACCAAACATAGATTCTTTTACCTTCCCCAAGGTCATCAACTGGTAATTCAACTCCCCAATCAAGATCTCTTGTAATTGCCCTATCAAGAAGTCCTTCTTCTCGAAGCCATCCCATTGCGAAATTTATTACATGGTTTCTCCATCCTTCTTTGGAATTTAGGAAAGCGACAAGGGAATCGTTGAAATCAGAATATCGGAAATAGAAATGCTCGGTTTCTCGAAGGACAGGGGTGGATGATGACATTTTTGATTTCGGATTAAGCAGCTCAATCGCATCATAAGTTTTTCCACAATTATCACATTGGTCTCCGCGTGCTTCGTCTGAGCCGCAGTGAGGGCACGTTCCTTCGACATAGCGGTCTGGAAGGAACCTGTTTACCTCGACATCGTAAAGCTGCTTACTGATTCGTCGGTCAATGTAGCCTCTCTCGAGCTGAGCAAGAAACATTTCCTGCGTTACTTTAGAATGGTTGGCCGTGCCGGTAGTTGTGTACAGATCCCACGAAATTCCTAATTGATCCCACTGGTTGAGAAATTCATTGTGATACCGGTCGACAATGTCTTGAGGAGTTACTCCTTCCGCATCGGCCCTTACCGTGATCGGAGTCCCATGGACATCAGACCCGCTTACCATTAATACTTCATTACCAATGATTCGCTGCTGTCGGGCAAAAATATCCGAAGGTAAATACGCTCCGGCTAGATGACCAAGGTGGCGAGAACCTGATGCGTAGGGCCAGGCGACAGCTACAAGTACTGGAATAGGCATATCTAGCAGGTTACCGCACACAGTGGGAGGTCGGTTACCTTCCTTAATTTCTCGATGCCGAAAGATAGAGTTCGTAGACAACCCTTTTTGAGATTCCACTGATTTCTGCAATTTCTCTAACTGCGTCTCTTGTCGATAGGCCTTGCCCTTTTGCCTCGCTTAAGGCTGATAGAACTTCTTTATCGCTCATTTTGTCTGTTTCCGGTGCCCCTTCCAGAATAATTACGATTTCTCCTTTGAGTTCTTTCGATGACAGCGACTGTGCTAGTTGACCTAAGGTACTGCGGAAGTATTCCTCATGGATTTTTGTCAACTCCCTTGCAATTGTTGCCCTTCTGTCATCACCTAGATATTCAGCGAGATCCTGCAGAGTCTTACTGAGCCTACGAGGAGATTCGTAAATAATAACCGTGTGTCGACTTCTAGAAATCTCTTGGAGTCTGGTAGCACGATCTCCGCCTTTTCTTGGAAGAAACCCCTCAAAGAAATACCTCCTTGACGATATTCCACTTCCGACCAGCGCTGTAATTCCGGCAGATGGCCCAGGCACTACTTCGATAGGTAGACCGGCTTTCGTGACTTGGTGAACTATGAATTCACCCGGATCGGAAATAGCGGGCATGCCAGCATCAGTTACCATTGCTATTCGTTCACCGTTTCTGATCTTAGATACAATCCGTTCACTTTGATCTTTCTCAGTGTGTTCGTTTACAACGATTAAAGGTGGCCGAGGGCTGCATTGAAGATGCGCTAGTAACTTTCCTGTCCGTCGCGTATCTTCACAACAGATAGCGTCCGCTTCTTTCAATTCTCTAGCAGCCCTAAGTGATAGATCATCAAGATTTCCTATAGGAGTTCCGACAAGAACCAGACCTGGTTTTTTCATATCATCCTCCTAGGGAATCTGCCTGCAAGGAATCCCTCAATAGCCCTCGGGGATTATAGAGGTAATATTTGTACTGTATTTAAGTTTACCGTAGCCGAGTTATTGTTTTGAAGCCTCTGGTCAGACGTTGAAACGGAACTCCATTACATCCCCGTCTTGCACTATGTAATCTTTTCCTTCGACTCGTATCTTTCCGGCTTCACGGGCTTCTACCCAACTGCCACATTCCAGAAGCAATTCCCAGTTGATGGTTTCTGCACGGATAAAGCCTTTCTGGAAATCTGTATGGATCCTTCCAGCCGCTTCTGGTGCAGTTGAGCCATCTCGGAATGTCCATGCTCGGCTTTCCTTCTCCCCTGTTGTTAAAAAAGTCCTTAATCCCAAAATATGGTAGGCCTGTTTTACAAACCTTGGTAGAGCTCCTTCTCCAAGGCCTAGGCCTTCCAAAAGGTCGGCCTGTTCATCTAGAGGTAGTTCAGCTGCTTCTGCCTCTAATTGGATGCATGCGCTGATGACGTCAGCCTTCTCTTCAAGCTCTAACGAAACTGGCTCTGTCAGTTCTTCACTATTAGCTAATTGGTTTTCACCAATGTTGACTATTGCGAGAACAGGTTTGGCTGTAAGAAGAAAGTAGGACTCTAGGAAGTCAAGCTCTTCTTTCGATAGCGAACTTCGATATAGAGGAATTCCAGCAGAGAGAAGTTCTACCGCAGTCTCGATTGCGTTTACTTCACCTTCGATGGTTTTATCTATTCGGGCTATTTTTGCTTTTTTTGCAACTTGTTTTTCTAACGTCTCTAGATCTGCGAGAGTCAACTCGATCTCAAGGACGCGTAATTGCTCTAGCGGGTCTGGATCTCCTGGGATATCTGGATCCTGAAATGCGCGAAGGACATAAACAATAGCGTCCACCTCTCGAATGTTGGCTAAGAATTGATTTCCAAGGCCTTCCCCTTGACTAGCTCCTTCCACTAGGCCGCCAATGTCTGTGAATTGCACACTTGCGTGAACAACATTTCTGGATTGGCTCATTGTGGCAAGTAGCTGGAGGCGGTGATCGGGGACTTTGGCTACTCCAACGTTCGGGTCAGTTGTAGCGAATGCATATGGAGCGGCCAAGGCTGAACCTCCAGTTAGAGCATTGTAAAGCGAAGATTTTCCTGCGTTAGGCAAACCTACAAATCCGAATTTTTCCATACTCTTCGAAGGCTACCCCCAGTAGTCGTGAGTTGTTGAAGGTTCTTGTATGGTGGAGGAAGAAACCGGAGGGTTTATGTCAAAGAGAACACAGAAGAAAAAGGCCAACGCTCGGAGAAAAAAGGCAAATCATGGCCGTAAACCAAATTTAGGACGCAATTCCTGACCTCATATCAAGACAGCGGTATTGGCCGCTACTAACACAGTGATTAGAGTTGGGGACGTGAACGATCGGAATTCAAGGTTCTTCCCTTATTTAATCCGTACTTTTGTTCCGTTGTATTTTTAGCGGCTCTTTTGGATTTACTGCTCTGGTCCCTATTAATTCCCAACCGGTATTGGGTCGTCTTCGTCAAGTGTAAAAGACTCGTATTCTTGTCCAGTGTCTTCAAGATGTTCTAGTTCAATGACACCTATCTCGGTGAATCGTTCTCGGAGCCAGCCGTCCCCAGCATCGAGTAGACCAAGTTTGCGGCAATTCGGCACAATTTTTGAAAATAGCAATTGGCTGAAAATCTGATCTTCGTCGGGAATATTCAGCCCGTGTTGAACTGCATGTTTAACGTCGCAACCCATCCTGTCCCATACTTCCTGCTGGAGAAGCCGATCACGCATCCGGATTCCTGCTTCGAAAGCAAACTCTTGTCGATCTCTCACTTCTTGAGCTGTCATATCTTGATAGACCTCCTGAAGACTGAGAACTCCGAATGCTACATGTCGAGCTTCGTCTGCCATCACATATCGGAGGAGTTTCTTCAATAACGGTTCCGTCGTTACTTGGTGCATTAAGCCAAACGCAGCGAGTGCTAGACCCTCGACCATTATCTGCATTCCTAGATAGGTCATGTCCCATCTACTGTCATTAATAATGTCATCAATGAGAAGCTGGAGGTGGGGATTCACCGGATATCTAACTCCGACTTTTTCATCAATATATTTGTTGAAAACTTCAACATGGCGAGCTTCATCTACAACCTGAGTAGCTGCGTAGTATTTCGCATCGATCCAAGGAACTGTTTCGACTATCTTCGCAGTGCATAGTAACGCTCCTTGTTCTCCGTGCAAGAATTGTGATAGTCGCCATGCGAAAGATTCGACACTGAACTGGTCCCACTCTTTATCGCCCCAATTTATCGCTGGAGAGTCTGGATGCTCAGTCCAGTGTCCGGTATTTACGTTCGATGACTCAGTAAAGATACTGAATGCTTTCAGCGGGTCAACATCAATCGACCAGTCGAGGTCAGTTTGAGCATTCCATTGTGAGACTTTAGCTTTCTCATAAAGTCTGTCGAGGCGGGGGCGACTACCTTTCTCATAGTCCCAGGTAAAGAGGGCGTCGGCCTGGTCTTGTACTTCATGTAAAACTGCATCAGGGTCTGGGTTATAGGCCGCTATTGCATCAATATCGTCTTGTGCGGCTCTATCGAGAATCTCTTGGTCGGTTCTTTCAATTTCTGCTGTTGACATAAAGTCCTCCTGTCAAGCTGGTAAAGCTGCTGAGATAACACGGTCGATAGCTACTTGCCATTCGTGTGATTCGGGCATGGGTGTATCCATTGTTCGAAAGATGGTAAATCCGAGATTAATTGATAGCGCAAGAGTCACAATGGCTTTCGTATCAATAGATTGATCAAATAGACCATCGCTTTTAGCCTCTTCAATTATTTTTGCTAGTCGCATTCCTTGGTCTTCGAATCTGCGTCTAAGCATTTCAGATAGTTCTGAATCTCGCCTACTTGCAACTATCGCTTCAAGCAGTAGAGCATCTTGGTCTCCATGGTTGTTAAGGAGGCTTGATCCGAGACTAGAAAGAATATCGGCTGGTGAATCGTGCTGAGAACTGGCAAGGATGCTGTCTAAGTGTTTTTCTAATGCGTAGTCAAGAGCATCAAATAGCAGTTCCGATTTGCCTCGATACCGACTATAGATGGCACCCGTTGTTACCCCGGCGCGACGTGCGATCTCAGCCACGCCTGCTCCATCGTACCCGCGTTCAGCAAAGACCTCAGCAGCTGCTTCTATCAGTTTGCTGTCCGTTGACATTAAATATTTCCCCCTAAACCGTAATATATATAATAATGATCATTATTATTTTGTCAAATCCCCTACATGCCTTTGTTTCCAAAATAAAAAATTTTACTGATTGTTGGTTTGAATCAAGCACAGAGTGTTAATGGCGACTAGCGTGTCGTGAAACCGGCACAACGGTTTGTGATAATTTAATTTTTCAATCTGGAGGGAAAATGTTTAAAAAATGGAAGCTAATTGTCGCTCTTCTTGCGATGGTTGGCATGTTCGCTGCTCTCGGCACGGGATGCGGCGATGACGATGATGGTAGTAGTGACGTTAAAGCGGCGTTTATCTATGTTGGGCCACCAGGGGATGCTGGCTGGACATATGCACACGACCAAGGCCGAAGCTGTGCTGAAGAAGCAACCGGTGCAGAGACAGCGTATGTTGAATCAGTACCTGAAGGAACTGCTGACTTCGCCAACTACTCAAGAGAATTCATTGACCAAGGCTTCAACGTAATTATTGGAACCTCATTTGGTTATATGGATGACATGGCAGCTTTAGCAGACGAATACCCCGAGGTTGTTTTTGACCATGTCTCTGGTTACAAGAGCAACGGATCCAACTTCGGAAACACGTTTGGCCGAATGTACGAGCCTCGATACCTCTCAGGCATCGTTGCTGGTTCTGCAACTAGCTCCGGACAGATTGGCTATGTTGCCGCCTTCCCAATTCCTGAGGTAATCAGAGGAATCAATGCCTTCACACTCGGTGTTCGAAGCGTTAACCCTGATGCAACAGTAGAAGTAGTTTGGACAAGCACTTGGTTTGACCCAGCCGTTGAAGGCGACTCTGCTCAAGCATTAATCGATGCCGGAGCTGACGTTATCGCCATGCACCAAGACTCAACAGCTGCTGGTGAGAAAGCCGAAGCTGCTGGAGTCCGCTGGGTTTCATACAACTCAGATATGAGTGCTTTTGCTCCAAATGCGTTCCTCACTGCCCCTGTATGGGACTGGTGTGATCGGTATACCCAAATCATCAACGAGGCTGCAGACGGCACCTATTCTGGTGGAGCTTGGTGGGGGTCAATGGCCGACGGAGTGGTTGACCTAGCCCCAATTGCTGACGATGTCTCTGGAGACATTAAGGACCTAGTTGCTGAGAAGAAAGCAGCGATTGCAGATGGCTCTTTCCATCCGTTTACCGGTCCGATCAATGCACAAGACGGAAGCGTTCTTGTTGCTGCTGGGGAGACCATGAGCGATGGCGACATGCTTGGAATGATGACCTTTGTTGAAGGTGTCATCGGCTCGACAGGCTGATATAAATCTGACGTGATTGACGGTACCAGCGGCGAGTTCCGCTGGTACCGTCGCCGCGTCTAGTGAAACTAATTTGTTTATGAATACCCCTCTAGCTGTAGATCTGTCCAATATCTGGAAACGCTTCCCTGGAGTCATTGCGAACGCTGGGGCTTCACTTCAGGTCAAGCAAGGAACGATCCATGCGGTATTGGGTGAGAATGGTGCGGGAAAGTCCACCCTAATGAATATTCTCGCGGGGATGTATCGACCAGATGAAGGGGAAATACAAATAGCGGGTTCACAACATTGGTTTCGGTCACCTTCTGATGCGCTTGCCGCTGGAATTGGAATGGTGCATCAAGAGTTTCGCCTCGTTCCTTCTTTCACCGTCGCAGAAAATATTGTGCTTGGTGCTGCAGAACGCATTATCCGAAAAGGGTCTATCGAATCACAGGTTGCATCCTTAGCACAACAATTCGGCTTGAATATAGACCCAGCCCGACCAGTGTGGCAGTTATCGATGGGAGAACGACAACGAGTTGAAATTCTTAAAACTCTTTGGCGTAACGCCCAGATACTTATCATGGACGAACCTACAGCGGTATTGACCCCTGGAGAAGCCGACGAGCTGGGAGGTGTTTTACGCGAGATGGCGAATGCAGGAAGGTCGGTCATTTTCATTAGCCATAAGCTTCATGAAGTAAAGGAATTCTCTGATGAAGCGACTGTTCTAAGAGACGGAAAAACTGTTGCGGCTTCATTAAAGGTAGAGGACACAGATGCTGCAAAGCTGGCTGGTCTTATGGTTGGCTCATCCCCAGTAACCACAAACCGTCCTCCTAAACGCGAGAGAGGACCTTCCTTGCTTGAAGTTCGAGGACTTGAAGCGTTAGATGACAGGCATCTTTCCGCTGTTCATGATTTCAATCTTGACGTTCACAGCGGAGAAATTGTTGGTATCGCTGGGGTGTCTGGAAACGGACAACGAGAGATGGCCCAAGCCATTGCAGGGCTTAGACCAATTAAATCTGGGACGGTAACAATCAACGGCAACGATCTCACCAACGCACTTCCAGTAGAAAGATTCAAGGCAGGTCTCGGGTACGTCCCTGAAGATCGTCTTGGTGTTGGCCTAGCCCCTCGGCTTAGTGTCATCGAGAACGCTATCTTGCGAAACTATAAGCAACTGCGGCAAGGCCCCTTGTTGATCGAAGATAAACTTTCGACACACTGTCAGGACATTGTAGATAAGTTTGGCGTTCGAACCGGACCCTTGAATGAACCGATAGCTGGATTATCTGGAGGGAACCTTCAACGCCTTCTGGTAGGTCGAGAGTTAAGCGGCGAACCCAAAATCTTAGTTGCAGCGCAACCTACCCGCGGTTTAGATGTTCAAGGGGTAAAAGCTATCCAAGATCTTCTAGTCGCCGAACGTGCCGCTGGGGTCGCCGTTCTTCTCATCTCCGAGGATCTTGATGAACTACTTACCCTTTCCGACCGCCTACTGGTAATGCACAGCGGGAAGATAGTCGGAGAATTCGACCCTGTGAATTCTGAGCGTCATGAGATCGGGGCGGCAATGGCTGGAGAGGTGCAAACCTGATGGGACGCCTTGTTTTAGTTCGAAGAGAACAAGCCATCAGAGGCGGGCAGCCACTGGCATTCCTTATTGGCCTTATCACAGCTCTGTCAATCGGGATCCTTCTTCTGGTTCTTTCTGGGCATGATCCAATGGCGGTGTACGAGCGGATGTTCGATTCCTCAATCGGCAGTCCGAAGTCGTGGTCCATAACTTTAAACCGTGCGGTACCTCTCGGCCTAGCAGGATTAGCGGTTGCTGTAGCGGGAAGTATGGGCCTTTGGAATATTGGCGCAGAAGGGCAAATCCTAGCTGGCGCCATGATGGCTGCTTGGATGGCGCGAATCGGTGAGGGCTGGCCCAGCCCCCTCCTGATTACCGTGATGCTCCTCGCTGCAATCCTTGGTGGCGCACTACTTGGTTTAGGCCCAGCAGTCGCCCGAGCACAAATAGGTGTTAATGAAATTAT
>PBIQ01000015.1 GCA_002720485.1 Acidimicrobiaceae bacterium | reverse complement strand
GCCCTGATCAAAGGCCCTTGTCGCGGCGGAGGTTTAGCTATCTCTCTTGCCTGCGACCTACGCTACGCCAGTGACGATGCTACCTTTGCTGCCCCACCTGCCAAACTTGGCATAGCTTTCCCCCACTCAGCCGTAGAATCACTCGTCAATGCAATCGGAGATGCACATGCCCGCCACCTGCTCCTCACCGCAACGACCATTGACGCTAACGAAGCCTACCGAATCGGGCTTATCCACCAAGTAATGAAGGCCTCAACCCTTGAATCAGAAATAGTTTCTATCGCGACACAAATCTGTAAACTCGCCCCAAACTCACTCACCGCCGCTAAAACAAGTCTGGCCAACCTCAAAGGCCACGCAACACAACAACAAGTTCAGGATGCCATAACCGCCTGCTATGAAAGCTACGACTACCAGGAGGGCATCGCTGCCTTTATGGAAAAACGCTCTCCTAATTTTGACGGTACGTGACTCTAGAATCTAAGAAGTATGAGATGAAAGAATTGAAGGAAATACTATGAACGAATATCCGGTACGAGCAGGAAGTATGCTCTATACGCTGGTCGATCCAAATAAAGGACATGAAGTCGCATATAACAGATGGTACGAGAGAGATCACTTCTATGCCGGTTGCCTTATTGGCCCTTGGCTTTTTGCTGGAAAGCGCTGGGTGGCAACACGAGAGTTAAAGGATCTGCGATTTCCATCTGACAGTAACGTAACGATTCCAACTGATCGAGGATCTTATCTCGCAACATATTTTGTTCTAGAGGGTAAACATGATGAGCATTTCAAATGGGCTGCTGAGCAAGTATGGAACTTATACGCAAACGACCGAGGTTTCCCTGAACGACAGCACGCACATACTGTTATGTTCAACTGCCCGTGGGCTTATTACAGGGACGAAGACCATGTACCGATCGAACTTTCTTTTGACCACCCATATAAAGGACTAGGGAATGTCTTCCTTGACCGTTCCGAAGGGACTAGCGAAGAAGAACTTCGTAACTATCTCGAAAGTGAAGCTTTACCAGCTCTTTTATCATCGGAATCCCAAGTGGCTTCTTGTGTGAATTGGAAACCGATCCCCCGAAACGATGACATTGACGGAAACGCACCAATGGATCTTGGCTCCCCTACAGGAAATGAAGAACGCACCAACCAAATGTTCTTTCTTGAAGATGATCCACGCAACTTATGGGACCTCTTTCATGACTATGCAAATTCAATCAATGAGTCAGGGCTTGCTAGTGTCTCATTAGCGGCACCTTTCATTCCCACTATTGTTGGTACTGACATTTACACCGATCAACTCTGGTAGAAGCCATAACAAAATTAGACTTGGTGACTATCCCACCAAAGGTCTAGCTCTTCTTCGGTCTTTTCCCTATCCAAATCAGGCCTATTCCGTTTTAATTCCAAAAGAAATTTCAGAGCTTGCCCGACTCTTGGACCTGGACCTACTGAGAACCGCTCCATAATTTCTTGCCCGTCTATGAGCGGCCTCTCGGCAGATTTCCTTTCTTCGTCAGCTAAATCTCCTATACGGCGCTCCAAATCGTCAACATGATGATGAAGCTCGAGATGTATTCGTTCATGCCGAGAGGTACAGTCTGACCGGACCAGATCATTTAGTTTTCCTAACAGATGCCCCGCATCCCGTGCATATCTGCGAACAGCTGAGTCACCCCAACCTTGTGCATATCCTTTGAACCTTCCTGAAAGGCGGACTAATTCGCAGACATCACCGATGATCTCTTCTGGGTATTCAAGCTGACGGAGTCGCTTCCGAGTTATTTTAGCTCCGACAGCTTCATGGTGACGGAAGGTAACTCCCCCATCGTCGATCCTTCGAGTAGCCGGCTTTCCAATATCATGAAATAGTGCAGCTAAACGCAGAACCAAATCCGAAGGGGTTTTTGCCGTTACTGCAATAGTGTGCGAGAGAACTTCTTTATGGCGGTGAATAGGATCTTGTTCTAGTCGAAGTGCAGGAAGCTCTGGAACAATCTTGTCAGCTAGGCCGCTATCCACAAATTTCCAAAGTGCATCAGAGACATCTTCATCCATTAGGACAGTATTAAGAGTTTCTCGCTGGTCTTTGACGCTGAGTTCCATGCCGGTGGCGGAGAAGGACGCTACTTCTCTTCCTTAAAGATTACATGCTTTCGCGCTATAGGGTCATACTTCCGAAGCTCGATTCGGTCTCGCGTATTGACCTTATTTTTATTCGTCACATAGGTATACCCTGTTCCAGCAGTGGACTTAAGTTTGATGACAGGTCGTTTATCACTTCCGGCTGGCATTTAGACCTTCTCTCCTCGTCGCCGCATATCGGCGAGGACGCTTTCAATCCCATTCTTATTGATTGTTTTGATGCCTTTAGCGCTAACAGTAAGTTTTACCCATCGCTTTTCGCTCGGTACCCAAAACTTTTTCACTTGGACATTAGGGTTCCATCGACGTCTAGTTTTACGATGGGAATGGGAAACATTATTACCGAACGCAGGCTTTCTTCCGGTTACTTGGCAAATCCTTGACATGAGTAGATTCTAACAATTCTATCAAAGTTTCCCCTACCCTCTGAAAATCTTTCTGCCTTGGGCGACATTCTAAACAGGGCTGATGAATGTACAGTTAACGGGTAGTAACAAGGACTTTAGATATGACCAGCGAACGAGCTTACATGCAAAAACTAAAGCAGCTTTTTATAGGACTTCTATCCATTGCCTTTCTAATTGCAAGCGCTCTGATCGCAGATATCAAGTCCGCACCAGATGTCCTTGCAGATCCTGGTGTCACTTCAGATGCATCGTGGATGCCATTTATCGGTGAGTACGATCTTTGGTGCACACTTGCCACAGGTGGGACTGGCTCTTGCGGAAATCATCACTCAACATGGGGAATTGACTTTGAACTCCCATTTAACCACCCGGTTTACTCTGCTGGAGCTGGGACAGTTAAACAAATCTTCGCTGGGTGTGGCCCTGCAACTGGGTCAGGGTATTGCAACGGAGGGGCTGGAAACTGGGTTTCTGTCGACCATGGCGATCATTGGGCAAGATATATCCATCTTGCTTATGTAAACGCCACTTTAAATGTTGGTGACTGGGTCGAAATTGGAGACTTAATAGGATATGCAGGTTGTTCGGGTTGTACTTATACCGGAACTCATCTGCATTATGATGAAACACTCCCACAAAGTCTTCCTGTTAGTAGAGTTTATTTTGGGAAAATTTTCGCTTGCCATGGCGCAACAAAGGTCACATATCCAGATTTACTAGGCACCACAAACTGGCAAGAGGTTCCTTATGGAACCCCTATTCGGAATGATGGATACGGATGTGTTGATAACTCAGCACCAGGCGATCCATCAGTACCTGGTTCGAATCAGATTGATCAGGATACGCCTAGGTTTTTGCCTGCGGGGTGGATTGGTGCTGAGAGTGGTGATCGTTTTGGTTCGGTGACTGATACTGGCGATTTTGATGGTGATGGGAGGATGGATCTTCTTGTCGGGGTTCCTAGTGAGAGTGTGGGGGCTGTCGGTAACGCTGGGTTGGTGCATGTGATCTATGGTTCCGGCGGGTGGAGTAATAACGATGGTTTCTATCAGAATACGGCGGGCTGGCCAGATGCTTCAGAGTCGGGTGACCGGTTCGGGTCGGCGCTCACGACGGGCGATTTTAATAACGACGGCTTCGACGACATTGTGATCGGGTCCCCTTATGAGGACCTCGGTAGTTCTAACCAGCTGGTTGACGCTGGCATTATCACAGTCGCGTATGGTTCAGCTTCAGGGTTGACGAATCCGGTTAACTTGCACCAGTACAGTCCCGGTGTAGGAACCAATTCGGAAACTGGCGACCTTTTCGGAGCTGCGCTGGCTTCCGGCGATATTAACGGCGACGGCTACGACGATGTGGTTGTTGGTGTTCCCGGTGAAGGTATATCGAAACGTGATCGGGCTGGAGCAGTCCATGTCATATACGGTTCTGCTTCCGGATTGACCGGTGTGAACAGCGACCTGCTCCATCAGGACGCACGCGGGGTGAAAAGCAGAGCTGAGGTTGATGACGCTTTCGGGGAAGCTGTCGAAACGGGAGATATTAACGGCGACGGCTACGACGATGTGGTTGTTGGTGTTCCCGGTGAAGGCGTCGGCTGGGGGGCGCGAGCCCAGTCCAACGCCGGAGCGGTCCACGTCATCTATGGTTCTGCGTCGGGAGCGTCAGGGACGGGAAGCCAATGGTTCTATCAGAACACTCCTGGATGGCCGGGGAGAGCAGAAACGAACGACCGGTTCGGTTCATCGATCGCTGTAGCCGATATTGATGAAGATGGCATCGGAGATCTTGTCGTGGGCGTCCCCGGTGAGAAGCTCGGAAGCCATACAGACGCTGGGCAGGTCCAGATCCGCTACAACCCGGGTAACTGGTCGCAGACACCAGCCAGCGTCCAGACCCTGTATCAGAACGTGGCTGGAGTTCAGAACAAGGTCGAGACTGGAGACCGGTTCGGTGCCCACCTTGAAATGGCTGACGTGACCGGCGATGGCAATATTGATCTGATCGTCGGCGTACCCGGTGAGTCTATCGCTACACGGCCCAACGCTGGAGCTGTCGCTATCTTCAAAAGCGCAGGAGGGGCAATCACTGCCGCCGAAGACCAACTGTATTATCCGAACCAGAGTGTCTTCGCCGGTGATTCAGAAGCCAATGCAGAATTCGGAGCATGGTTCAGTGTCCTCAACGGAAACCTCATCATCGGCTCACCCGGCCGCACCGTATCAGGACGCGCAAACGCCGGAGCCATCTACTACCTCGACCTGTAAGCATGGGAAAAAAATCTTATCGCCTTATCGCATGGGGGGTCATATGGCTTCTTACTATCGGATCTCTTCGCGCAACTTTACTTGCTGCAGAAATTTGCCCTGCGTCTTCGAAAGAGGAATTGCATCTCTCCGCTAAAGCGGCAGCGAATTGGATTGTCCAAAATCAGTCAGATAATGGACGCTACCTCTATGAAGTGAAGATGAGTGAAGCAGGTATCCCTATCATTTCCGATGGGTACAATCTTGTTCGCCATGCCGGAACAACGATGGCCTTATATCAGATAGTAGAAGAGGGAGAACCACAGTACTTAGAAGCGGCGGATGCAGGACTAAAATATCTGCTGGATCGTTCCGTTGGCAATGAAGAAATTCTTGCAGTGGCTGAAGGTTCAGCAGATGCAAAATTAGGAACGGCATCCTTACTTGCTATTTCACTAATAAAAAGAAGAGCTGCCACAGGCGATAAAAAATATGACCAAACTTTAGAGATGTTAGGAAACTTTATTATTACAATGCAGCGAGAAGATGGAAGCATGTTGTACCTCTGGGATCAGCAAACAGCCTCTCCGGTTCCTGAGATCACTTCCCTGTTCGCTACTGGTGAAGCTCTTTGGGCATTAGCTAGTCTCCACAATTTATTTCCGGAAAAAGGGTGGGATCATCTAGCATTTCGAACATTGGATTATATGGCGACCCAACGGGACGAAGACGAGAACGTCTGGCCACGACCATGGGCTGATCAATGGGCCGCCTACAGCCTTAACGAAATGTCCGAATGGGGTTTGAGTGAAATTCATATTCAGTACGCTAGAGAACTCGCAGCACAGTTTGGAATTGCAGTGCGATGGGAATCGCAACGCAATGGGGGCTTGGATGGACTTGTCCACTCCCCCGAACCCATAGCTGCTGGACAAGGAACTTGGATTGAAGCGATTGGAATGCTACATCAGCTATCTGAGGATGAGCCGCGTTTAGAAGACCTCAGAATTCCGTTACAGGAAAGATTGTTATGCGCTGCAGGGAGAATGCGTGTGAAACAGACAATAGGAACAGGGACTGTAGAGTTCGATGGTGGATGGTTTACTGGGGGCGTGTCTCGTGTTGATGGGCAGCAGCATGCGCTGAGTGGATTACTTTTCGCAGCTTTATCGTTAGATGAGCAGGGGCAATAGAGTGGATGGAAGGAGTCGTAGATTATGAGTGGTTCTTTAGCAGTTATCCTTTCATTGGTTATCACTGCCAATCCAGCAGTCATCTGCTGGCCGAATGCTTCTCTCTCAGCTAGGGACAAACAAGTACGTTTTGTAATTTTTGCGTCTTTGAGCTGCTGCCTGTTCGCTCTTGGTTCGCTAGCTGGTGGAATTTTCGACATTCTTGAGATTTCATCCCCAACATTTCGACTTGGAGCAGCACTTGTAATTGGATTGAGCTGCGGGAAATGGCTTGTAGCTCCGAACCTAACACCTACCCAAGAAGACTCAGATAGACAGCCACTTCATACTATTCTCCATATGTTGAGCCCTGGACCTGTTTTTGCTGCAATAGCTGGCGGTGGTGACGCTGGAATTATGCCACTGCTGATTGCTTGTACTGTCGTGCTAGTCATCTTAGGGGTTGCAATTCTTACAAAAGTAGCAAACATGAATATACGCAATGCGTTTGTTAGATTCTTTGGGGCCTCAGGAGTCGCTATGGCAGTGATCATAGGCCTTGACGCGGCAAGAACCGTCTAATTGTGATTTGATGAGATCTCCTGAGTCAATTCTTTGAGACGAGTGAAAAATTTCTCCGCCGAGCGGAGTTTGATATCTTCGAAACCCCTTACATCCATAGCAAGAGCTGCCAGTTCAATAACCAATTCATAGTTTCCTTGGTCTAGAAGCTCGAAAGCATTTTGCAAGGAAGATATATATTGATCGCGTAGTTCTCTCTCAATTTTTCTTACATTCGCATATCCGAATAGGTCAAAGGGTGTTCCGCGAAGGACTTTGGCACGAGCGAGAATTGACATAAGAGGTTCGGCAACAGTGAAGGGGATTTTAAGCTTGTTTTTCATGCCCAACGCCCTGAGGAAAGGAGGGTGAAGATGCCATCTGGCTCTTCCAGTTGAACCTTGCAGATCAATCATTTCAGATTTTGTTTCTGCGTCCAGGAATAAACGAGCGACCTCGTATTCATCTTTATACGCAGTTAACTTATGAACTCCCCGTGCGACAGTTTCAACTAATTCAGTGACAGCGTCGTTATCTTCAAGACACTGAGCCGCCTTTATAGCTTCTTTGACAGTAATCAAGAACTCTTCAGCGCAGTCACTATTCTGGAATCCAATAAGATCCCGAGAAAGAAACTGAAGCAACTCACTAGTAGATGGCGACAGATTAAAGGACTTAATTAGAATCTCGAGTTTCTCCGGCAATTCTTTCAGTTCTATTTTGGGAGCTTGGGGAGCAGAGGAGATGAATTTTTTATCAAAACTCGTAGGATCGTGCATCCATGCCCTCCCCCATTTGAACGCACTAAGATTTTTTTGGACTGAAACCCCATTCAAGGTGATCGCTTCCTCAACCATTTCGGGAGACACAGGAATAACACCCTTTTGAACAGCGACACCGAGAAGAAAGATATTAGCTGAAGTAGCATCACCTAAAAGTTCTTCGCAAATGCTCGCAGCGCTGACGTAAACGTTCTCTTCTTCATTTGTGAACGTAGCCGCACGTTTGGCCAGCTCTTTTCCAGTGGGCAATTTAGTGTCTGGTTTCCCGACCATTGCTCCAGTAGGCGTGGGGGAGTCTGATGCGACAAGAACAGTATGGTCAGGTTTCGCTACCTTCAGCGATGTTTCACTAGCACCGACTAAAAGATCAAAGGCCAAAATAACATCTGCACTTCCATCGGTTAGGAGATTCGATGACCTAGGAAGGTCTCTAGACAATCGAATATCGCTAACAACCGGCCCTGCTTTTTGAGAAAGGCCAGTCTGATCTAGGCCTCTAACTTCAAATCCATCGAGCATTGCTGCGGTCGCTAGGATTTGGGCTGTAGTTACGACTCCAGTTCCTCCTATTCCAGCCATACGAAGATCGAGAGTATCAGGGAAAAAGATCTTCTCTGGGGCAGGAAGATCCCCGAAATTACTTGGATGCATGTTATCGGATTGAGTACTCTGATCTGGTTTCGTGGTAACGGTAATGAAACTAGGGCAGTCTCCTTCTAGGCATGAAGCATCGAGGTTACACGACCCTTGTTCGATAAAGGTTTTGGGACCCAGTACTGTCTCTTTCGTTTGTACTGATAGACAATTGGAGACTTCTCCGCAATCCCCGCACGCTTCGCAAATCCTGTGATTAATGAGCACTCGAAAATCTGGCTGCTTGATGAGTCCGCGTTTGCGATGGCGACGTAATTGTGCGGCGCAAGATTGATCGTGGATAAGGACAGTTACACCATCAAATTCTGATAAATGCTCTTGTGCCTCGACAATACGGTCTCTGCTCCAGACTTCCACCCGATCTGGGAATGAAGCTTCTTTATATAGCGCTGGCTCTTCAGTCGTTACAATAATCTTGGTAACACCTTGTGCGATCATCACCTTAACGACATCTGGGACGCTTAAGACCCCTTTGGGGTCTTGGCCGCCTGTCATCGCGATCGTCCCATTGTAGAGGAGCTTAAATGTGATGTTGCTTCCCACAGATACGGCTGAGGGAATGGTTAATTGCCCTGAATGAAAATAGGTGCCATCACCAATGTTTTGTATGAAATGCTTCCGATCTACGAATGGCTCCATACCGATCCATTGCATTCCTTCATTCCCCATTGCGGTTACACCTGCAATGTCGCCTACTCGATCATCATCCATTAGCAGCACCATCGTATGACAACCTATCCCAGCACCAATTAAGGAGTCGTCCGGAACTTTAGTGCTTGTGTTATGCGGACATCCAGAGCAGAAATACGGACTTCTTTGGACTTTGAGCGGAAGTAGATTCTTTTTTTGCTCGGGTTTTTGCGGAGGTTGAAGCCTGCCCGAAATCTTTTGAGATAAGCGTTCGTGAAGTCCTTCAAGCATGGCATTTGCGTCAAGGATTCCATGGCTTGGCATTAAGGTCCTCCCATCAGGATGATTTTTCCCTAGGACTCTCGGTTGATGTGAGTTTCCATAGAGAGCATCTTTCACTAGCCACTCTGCTGTTGGGTTCTTTTCTTCCACTACGATTATCTCATCCAAACCGTTCGCGAAGTTCCTAATATTTTGTGGGTCGAAGGGTATTGGGAGCTGAAGATGCAGTAAACGAATTCCTGCGGAAGCTATCTCATGCTGGCTTTTTAGGCCAAGCGCACTGAGGGCATGGATTACTTCGTGATACGTAAAACCACTGGAGATTATTCCTATCCAAGCATCAGATGGATTTACCGTCGTGGGGTTAAGCTCATTCGCAACAACATACCTTCGCACTAATTCCGCTCTGGAAGTTCGCAGATCCCGCTCCAAGTATAAATTGTTTGGCAGTAACAAATTAGCGTCTGGCTGATGCAAGTAAGGGACTCCATCAATCGTGAGATCGGGGACCTTTGGCTGAACAACCGATGCAGCCAAGTCAACAGTACCGCTTCCATCCGCAACTGCTGCAACTACTTTTAAAGCTGTCCATGCTCCGGTGATCCTACTCAATGCAACCGCATGCATCCCAAGTGTCAGTACCTCTTTGACATCACCCGGATAAAGGATTGGCATATGGAGATCTACTAATGTTGCGTCTGAACTTGAGGGCAGGGTTGAACTTTTGGCAGCCGGATCATCACCGACCATTGCCACCGCACCTCCATATCTCGAAGTCCCTGTGAATACAGCATGACGGAGGGCATCTCCTGCCCTATCTAGACCCGGAGCTTTCCCATACCAAAGCCCGACAATCCCGTCGTATTCGCAATCTGGTTGTCCTGGCGCTAATTGGCTACCCATAACAGCAGTAGCCCCATGTTCCTCGTTGAGCACTGGTCGATGGACAATAGGGAGTTCAGGCGCAAATGATCGTGCTTTATCTATTTCAAAGTTCAACCCAGCTAGAGGTGATCCGGGATACCCCGAAAGAAATGCAGCAGTGCTTCTTCCTTGCTCTCTATCAGCTCTTAGCTGCTGGAGTGGAATACGAGCAAGTGCTTGCACGCCAGTCAAAAAGACACGTCCTTCATCCCGTGTATACCTGTCATTAATCTGGTATCCATCAAGATCAGACATCAAATCTCCTAGGAGAAACAAAGCACGAGGCTTTAACTTAGTCTTTCATACTCTGCCATCACATGTACACAGTTTTTAAGATTCCTAGCGCCCTCGACAGGAATCGAACCTGTGACCTACCGCTTAGGAGGCGGTCGCTCTATCCTACTGAGCTACGAGGGCTGAACTGCTGATGATACTCTCTGCACCTAATCTTCTCACGAGCAAGAGCAAACTTCCTATTCTCTAAACATACGAAAAAATTGTAATTGGTCATTCGAAGATCGTTCTTTTCTCTATCCTTATGGTGATGCAAATATTCGACACAATGCAAAATCGTCTTGTTGATCTGGATACAAGGGATCCAAATCATGTGTCTATCTATGCTTGTGGCCCAACTGTTTATGACGTTCCCCATCTGGGTCATGCCCGGACCGCCCTAACTTACGATCTTCTGAAGAGGTTTTTATTATGGTCTGGGTACTCCGTCACTTTAGCAAGCAACATTACAGATATCGATGACAAGATTATTGAGCGTTCTGCTAGGGAAGGCATTAGCGAGACTGAACTCTCATCTACGTATACCAAAATCTACATTGATCAGCTCCGAGAATTTGGCGTTGAAGATCCAGATTTCAGGCCACTCGCAACTGAATATGTTGACGAAATGCTTGACATAATCACACAACTTATTGATCAAGGGGCGGCTTACGAAATTAAGGGCCACGGAGTGTATTTTGATGTAAATACTCTCGCAGATTATGGAGCGCTTGCGGGCCGAACGGTAAATGAACTTCGTGAAAGTGCTCAGGCAAGAGTATCTTCAGAAGAAGATAAGCAGGATCCTCTAGACTTTGCCCTCTGGAAAGCAGCAAAACCTGGAGAGCCTACTTGGGACAGTCCTTGGGGGCCTGGAAGGCCGGGGTGGCACATAGAATGCGTTGCCATGTCGTTGCATCTACTTGGAGATGACTTCGATATTCATGGAGGAGGTTCCGATCTTGCCTTTCCCCATCATGAAAACGAACGAGCTGAATCAGAAGCATCTGGGCATTCATTTGCTCGATACTGGATGCATAGTGCGATGCTGAACGTTGACGGCGAGAAGATGGCTAAATCTTTAGGAAATTTCCGAACTCTTGGTGACGCTCTTACTCAGTATGGACCCAGACCGTTACGACTAGCTATGCTCCAAGCTCACTACCGCTCCATTATGGAACTTTCGGATGAAACGATGATGGGGGCAATAGGTGGGATAGAGAGAATCGATGCATTCTTTCGACGAATGCTGGGGGCAAACATCGAAGAATTGTCCTCAAATAACGAAGTAAAAGAACGCTTTACTTCCGCAATGAACAACGATCTAGGAACTCCTGATGCTTTAGCTATTATTTTTGAAACAATCAACTCTGGAAATGCTGCACTCGATAAAGGACACTCTGAACAGGCATCGATAGCACTAACGACGGTATCTGAGCTTCTCGCAGTTCTCGGCCTCTCAAGAGATACCGTTGACTCTGATATAGAAATCGATTCACTTCTTTCCGACCGAGAAGAAGCTAGAACTAAAGGAGACTTCGCAACTGCTGACAGAATTCGTGACATGCTAAAGGAACGAAATATCGAAATTGAAGATACGGCAAACGGCCCGATCTGGAGAAAGCTTTAAATCCTCAGTTAATCTTCTTCTTTTCGCCCCATAAGAAGATAAGAAATAACTGATGCTGCTACCGCGGCGTTCAGCGACTCAACCCCATTATGTAGCGGTAAAGAAAGAGTCCGCTGGCAAAGCTCTAGAACTTCTTGCTGTATCCCGTTCGTCTCATTACCTAAGACTAGGGCCACACGATCGTCATAGTCTGCTTTGAGAGCTGACTCACCGCCGCTATCCAAAGCGATAATGCTAAACCGAGCATCCCGAAGCATCGTTACTGCATTTACAGCGTTGTCAATTCGAAGAATTGGCGCTTTGAAAGCTACCCCAGCAGATGCCTTTATGGCTACTGCTCCAATCTTGGCGGTCCCTTCGTATGGAACGACAACACCATCTAGTCCAGCCGCAGTGACACTTCGAAGAATCATTCCGAGGTTAGCGGGATTATGGATCCCATCCAGCACTAGAACCGATGAGGCATACTTTCTGCCAGTTCGCTGTTCCAGGAAAGAAGGAAGGCTCTGCATTTTTTTTGCGCGGATATCAGCGGCGACACCTTGATGTTGGCCACTTCGTGTTAACGCATTGATTCGATTATCAGTAACACGTTCTACCGATACATCTCGAGATCGGGCAAGGTGCTCAATTTCAGTAATTATCTTTCCAGATGCGTTAGGGCTTAGATGAACACGAACTACCTCATGAGTGCCATTCAAAGCTTCAAGGACTGGCTTTCGCCCATGAATTACTAGCAACTGGTCTTGAAATCCCATATGTACATGCTCTCACAGGTTCATCAGAAACAAAATGTTCATGGGTGAAAGTGTTACTCCGCAACCTGCTTCGTGTTATGTTCTCTTTATAGCTAATCACTTGGGAAGTTGATGTCGGACATATTTACAAAAGATCTCAGCAAGCAGCAAAAGGTTGTAGCTGCGACAAATTTGAAGGGAGTTCCCGAAGGAACCAGTGGACATGTAATGCTTGCAAACGGATTGGACTGGGTTAGGTACTGGGTCAAATTTGAAAACGGTGTTGAGATGGGAAGCCTGCACCGTAATAAGCTTGTAATTGAAGAAGATTGGGACCTCTACTTGGAGGAACGTGAAGCTGGAACCGTTGCTGTCGAAGAAGCTGGAGACTCTGATGACGAGGAAAGCTCTGATGCCGGGTCGGGCGGAGGAGTTGAAGTTAATGGAGTACTGGTCCCTCAACTTTTACTAGATCGGACTAAAGCGGCATTAGAGCGTTTTGGGGTTACGAGATAAATCGCAAGACTTCGACTAGTCCAGAAATGCGTTTGCACCAAGAAGGTCCACAACAAAGACGAGAGTTTCATCAGGTGCGATAATTCCGCCCCCTGCCCCATCTTGCCCATAGGCAAGATCAGGGGGGATGACGATTTCACGCCGACCGCCTACTTTCATGCCCAAAAGCCCCTCTTCCCAACCATCAATAACAGTTCCTTGACCAAGGGGAAATATGATGTACTGCTCTCTTCCGCGATCCCATGAAGCATCAAATTGAGTATTAGTCGACTGCGAATAACCGACATAGTGAACATATACGATGTCGCCGCTTTGAACTTGTCGCCCTTCACCTTCAGCAAGATCTGTGATGAGTAATTCAGAAGCTGGTTCATCTGGGACTGAAACAGAAGGTTTCTCCAAATTCGTTGGAACCAAAGCTAACAAGTCAACAATAAATAACAAAGTTTCATTGGGTCCGATTGACCCTGATCCTGATCCCGATGATCCATATGCTTTTTCGGGAGGAATAGTTAATAGCCGTCGACCTCCTGCGGCCATTCCTATGATTCCTTCGTCCCAGCCTTTGATCACTTTTCCTGCTCCAAGCTCAAAGCTAAATGGCTGGCCTCTATCCCACGACGCATCAAACTGCAGTCCAGTTGAGCAAGAAACTCCGACGTACTGCATCACAAGAAGACTTCCAGCAGTTGCTTGAGGGCCAGAGCCTTCCACAATGTCTTCCACCTCAAGATTCACCGGAGGCTCAGGTGGGGTTTGGATAGATGGCTTAATACTTAAGTCCGTGTTCTCTACCTGGCCGGCTGCGGGGGTAGGAGATGGGCTACATAAAGCTGCCTTCTCAGCCTCCGAGCCTTCTCCTACAATTGCCTGCGATTTCGGGCTATTCTCACTCCCACACGCACTTAGAAGCGAGATGAGGCAGACAAAGGCAACAATAATTTTCGAAGGTCTGTCTTGTAGCATCCTAAGTCCTCACTATTTCTCGCTTAAAGAATGCTAGTGGAGAAAAACTGCTTTCCATATTTTCCTGGGAAGAAGGATTAGAATAGGACACCAGTTCAGATAGGAGCCTTATGAAGAAAATGTCGCTGGTTGTTATGGCAGCGGGATTAGGTAGCCGCTTCGGAGGCACAAAGCAACTGGCGAAAATAGGGCCCAACGGTGAAGCCATCCTTGATTACGCCATCCGTGACGCACAGTCGGCTGGTATAGAGGACATAGTACTTATCGTAAGAAATGAAATCGCCGCCGATATTGAATCACATATCAAGAATATTCATGGCAGTGAGCACAACTGCACATTTGTATGCCAAGACGATTTCGGGCCGCAAAGGAAAAAACCCTGGGGGACGACCCATGCAGTCTTGTCTGCCCGTGATGCGGTTGATGAAGATAACTCTTTCCTTCTAGTGAATGCCGACGACTATTATGGGCCAGCATCATTCGAATTAGCTTCAAATCAACTTCCCTTGCTACGTGCCGGCGAAGGGATGCTAATAACATTTCAGCTGGCAAAGACGCTTCCACAGAGCGGAGAAGTCACCCGAGGAGTATGCGATGTGAGAAATAATCAACTCACCCAAATTGTGGAAACTACCGGTATCGGGTTCAGCCCAAGTGGGGAAATCATTGCGAGTTCAACCGGCCAACAGTTCAGTAAAGAGGTACCAGTATCTTTAAACCTGTGGGGATTTCACAGCAGCATAATGAAACCCCTTGAACAACAATGGGATCGGTTTTTCTCTGAAAACGCTTCATCTGATAACTCCGAATGCCTTCTCCCAGAATCCATTCACAGCCTAATGAACGCCGGAAGCCTTGTCGTCAAAACCTTTTCGAGCGAAGAAGAATGGGCTGGGTTAACTAATCCTGAAGACCTCGAAGTAGTCCAGTCAAAAATCCGAAATCTTCGATCTCTGTAGCCCTTAAAGCCTGAATCCAACAACTGTGCCGGGGCCATCAGGAGGATCTTCAACGAAAACTTCTCCGCCATGTCCGCGAATAATTTCAGCAACAATACTTAGACCCAATCCGGAACCGGACATCGAGCGAGTGTTCGCTGCCCGAAAGAACCTATCGAACACTCTGAGCTTGTCATCTTTCGATACTCCTGGCCCATAGTCTCGAATAGCAACACGACCATCTTCAACTCGAACCTCTATGCCTTCTCCTTCCGGACTGAATTTGATGGCGTTCTCTATCAGATTCCCAACTGCTCGGTCTATTCCAGACGCACGCATTTCTCTTATGTTGTCTCCTACAATGGCAATTGAAATGTCTCGATCAGTTCTTCTTCGAAATCTATGAACAACTTTTTCAGCAACGTCTCCTAGGTCACTCGAAGAAAAGGGCTCTTCATGTCTTGATGTTGCTGTAGCGAGTTCAACTAGTTCTGCAACAAGAAATCCGAGCTCCTCAATTTCACTTTTGGCGTCGGCAAGGATTTCTGCCTGTTGAGTTGGCTCCATAGTGGGGGCTCGGAGAAGAACTTCTATATTCGTTCTCAGACTAGTTAAAGGCGTTCGAAGTTCATGGCTTGCATCCTCAACTAGCCTCCGCTGTTGATCCTTTGAAGTAGCTAGAGCCTCCAGCATGATATTGAAACTTTCCGCAAGGCAGTTAATCTCACTATCTCCTTCACCAACGTCAATAAAGGCAACGAGGTCCTGAGTTTGTGCCACTTTCTCAGCTGCTTTTGTTAAGCGCACAACTGGCCGCGTGAACCTTGATGCAAAGAGCCATGCGACAGCTGAAGACAAGAGGATTCCGCCTCCTCCGAAGATGAGAATTCTATTTTTTATTCCGCCTAATGCTGCGTCTACTTCGGAAAGGTTACGGCCCACCAGCAGTAGGCCTCCCGGCCGAACTTCTTTCGATAAAACTCTGTAATGCGTTCCGTTGATGTTTCTATCGGTAAAACGTTGGCGGGGTTGTGTCTTTCCGCCTCCTCTAGTTGCAATCTCTAGGTCTATAGGGTCAATAGGAATCTCGATTGGCCAACTTAAGATGATCTCTCCTTTCCCATCAAGAAGTTGAGTTGCCGCATCAGGCTGAGAAAGATAATTATCGAACCAAAACGCCCGTAAAGTATTTTTGTCTACTTTTCTGTCGATAAGTGCCATATTGACTGCCACGGCTCGCTGTTCGAGAAATGAATCGACTTCGCCCCGTAGTTCAGATTTGGCCGTTCTAAACATGAAACCACCTGTCAGAATTACAACTACAGAGACAAGAACAGCGACTCCTACTGTCAATCGCGTCCGCAAGCTCATGTTTCCCTCAAACAATATCCAACGCCTCGAACCGTATGAATTGGGTCAGGCATATCATCGACGGTAATTTTTCTCCTCAAATACCCGATATAAACATCGAGCGACTTCGAATTTGTCTCAAACCGGTAATCCCATATGAGATCGTAGATAGTCTCCCTTGTTAAAACAATCCCAACATTGTGCATCAACAATTCCAGAAGATCGAATTCGGTCTTGGTCAACTCAATCGCTGTGCCGTTACGGCTCACCTTTCTAGCGCCTTGGTCCAGTCGGATCCCAGCGGCTTCGAGAAGCCCATCGGACTCCCCAATTGTTCCTCTCCGGAGAAGAGCCCGCACTCGAGCCAGAAGCTCTTCGAGGGCGAATGGTTTGACCAGATAGTCATCAGCACCTGCATCTAGTCCAGCTACACGATCGGATACAAGATGGCGGGCTGTCACGACAAGAATCGGAGTCGCATCTCCTCTCTGTCTCAGCGTTTTACAGACAGAGAGGCCATCGATATTTGGCATCATGACGTCAAGGAGATACAGGTCAGGTGCCATATGCTGGCTGATCTCCAAAGCACGGGACCCATCCTCAGCGACAGTGACTTCATAACCTTCTTGTTCAAGAGCACGTCTTATCGCGTCACGGACTCCCTTATCATCTTCAGCTATGAGAATTCGGTTCTGCGATGCCACCGCTGTCACCTCTAGAATTTATAGAATCAGTTCTATTGTGTCCTAAATTTTCGTTTTGACCACAATATCTCTGCCGTTCTTAACTAATTCTTACCTAGCGTTTCTTCCATCCATCCTCCGTTCCTCATTCGGGAAGGCTGAAACGTGCTTGCTCTGAGTAAGGAAAGAACTCTCCAGGATCTGGTGATTGATTACGTTCTTGGAGTTCAATCCACATTTCTGGATTGCATAGATCTCCATGGGCGTGCTCGAATTTTGTGCTGATTTCATCTGGAAATCGGAAGAATTTTTTGAATTCCTCTGGAAAAACATCATCTGCGCCGACTGTAAACCATGGTTCTGAAGAAATCTCATCTTCGTAGGTTCGGGCTTGAGGTATGGAACGAAAGTTCATCTCATCTAAAAAAGTGAGTTCGTCATAGTCGTAGAACACGACACTCCCATGACGGGTGACACCGAAATTTTTTGTAAACAGGTCTCCTGGGAAAATATTTGCTATGGCTAAGTCCTTTATTGCATTGCCGTAATCCAAAACCGCTTCGGCAACAAGGTCTCTTGGCATTTCTTCGATGTAGAGATCTAACGGGTAAACCTTCCGTTCGGTATAGATGTGATGAAAGATTACGTCGGTCTCTGTGATAGTTACTGAGCGTGAGGCGTTATTTGCAAGGTCTTCAAGTAGCTCATCTCCGAACCGGTCTCGGGGGAAAGCAAGGTCTTCAAACAGTTGAGCATCCACCATCCGCCCGACACGATCATGGGTAAATACCATCTGGTATTTCT
>PBIQ01000014.1 GCA_002720485.1 Acidimicrobiaceae bacterium | reverse complement strand
GTTCATTCGTGGCCTCCTGAGTGCTTATCTTCTCCGTGAAGGTCAGCGTCATGATCTCTGTGGTGTGAATCGTCGTGCTTGCTATGGGAATGCGATTCGTGAGTTTGCATCAGTAGGTCACTGAAACTAGTTCGATTCTGGGTGGTTGGGACCGGTTCAATGAATGAGCCATCTTCAATAGTGTCTTCAATATGGGAAACAAGTTTGTCTACCGCTGGTTCGATGCGGTCTAGCATTGGTTTAGGATAAATTCCCAAAAAGACGATCCCAACAATTAAAGGTAGCAATGTTAGACGTTCCCAATTAGTGAGATCTTTTGTTGGTTCATCTTCTGAATTTTGCGGTCCGTGAAATACGCGTTGGTATGCCCAAAGTAGGTAAAGAGCAGCAAGGATGACTCCAGTTGCTGCGACAACCGCCCACCATCTATTGGCTGTAAAGGTTCCGAGGAGTATGAGAAATTCTCCGACGAACCCGTTCAATCCTGGGAGGCCAATCGATGAAAGCATAACTAGTGTGAAGACGCCGGCTAACACTGGAGCTGATTTCTGTATTCCGCTGAGTTCAGAAATCTGCCTGGTATGTTTTCGTTCGTAAATTATTCCAACGAGCATGAACAGAGCGCCAGTTGAAAGTCCATGATTGATCATTTGTACAGTGGCGCCTTGTATGCCTTGTGTGTTGAGCGCGAACGTACCGAGGATGATGAATCCTAAGTGCGCAATTGATGAGTAAGCGACTAATCGTTTCAGGTCTTTTTGCATAGTTGCCACAATGGCGCCGTAGACGATTCCGATAACTCCAAGCGTTAGGAAGAGAGGTGCGAAGAAGTGGGAAGCCTCTGGGAAGAGAAAAAGGCCGAATCGTATAAAGCCATACGTCCCGAGTTTCAACATAACTCCTGCAAGAATGACCGAACCTGCGGTTGGTGCTTCAGTATGCGCATCAGGTAGCCATGTGTGTACAGGGAACAGGGGAACCTTTACAGCAAAAGCGATAACGAAGCCAAGGAAAAGAATTCTTGCTGCATTGGTTGAGATAGCGGGGTTTGTTGCTATCTCTAATAAGTTAAATGTGAGGTCAGAGTCAGCATTCTGTGAATGAAGGACAGCTAGGGAAACGATACTGACGAGCATGAGGGCAGATCCGAACATTGTGTAAAGAAAGAACTTTGTTGCTGCATATTTAGCATTGGCATGACCCCATTTCCCGATTAGGAAGTACATGGGTATTAAAACAATTTCGAAGAAAACAAAGAACATGAAGAGGTCTAAAGATACGAAGACGCCCATGCATCCTGTCTGGAGCAGTTGAATCCAGATGTAGTAGGCCTTATGGTCATGACTGGGATTTATCGCAACGATAACGAATGGAAATAGTAGACCGGTTAGGACTACTAAGAAGAGCGAGATTCCATCGATTCCGGCGAACCATTCAATACCGAGACTCTTGATCCATGACTGTTGGGAAAGAAATTGGAACTCGCTGTTCGTTTCAAAATCGGTTAGTAACCAAACCGAGATAGCTCCTGTGACGCCGGTAAAGATAGTGGCTAACATTTTGTGCAGGCCGACACGGGCATTTGGTGTAAGGGCTACGGCAATTGCTCCAAAAACTGGTAGGAGTACGAGCGCAGGTATCACTGGAAATGTGGGTTGGGATGACACTGCTGCAAGGAAGTTTAGGGAAGCCATCAGAACCCCATCCTGGAAACGAAGTATGCAATGATTGCGACAGCCCCGATCACCATGCCCAGTGCATAACTTCTTATGAGGCCTGTCTGAGTGCTTCTTAATCGAGTGCTAACTCTTTGTGTTATTTTCCCTACGCCATTTACTGCACCATCAATGATATTTTGGTCAAACCATGTGGTTGCTTCAAAACTTTTTCTTCCTGACCCGCCCATAAATTGGCTTACCATCGAATCAAATTTCCATGCCTCTTCGAGAATTGGGTGTTCAATTTTGTTTGTGGCGATGCGTTTCTTTAGGTATACAAATACGGCAGCGATCACTCCTATGCTGGCGCCGAGTATTGCAAGTATTGCAAGGATCCATTTGGTCTGTCCGGAGGCTGTAACATGCACCTCGTTACCGAAAAGAATAGGCTCAAGCCATTTTTCAAGGTGCTTTGTGTCGTGGCTGAAGGGCAAATTTAGAAGTCCTGCAATTGCTGCAAGAACTGAGAGCAAAACGAGAGGTAGCCACATGACTACTGGTGACTCATGAGGTGTGATTTCATCTTTCTCTGTTTCTTCGCCATCAGTTTCTTCTTCTGTAGCGCCCCACCTCTTTTCACCAAAGAACGTCATGAACACTAATCTGCTCATGTAGAAAGCAGTCATTACAGCTGCTATGAGAAGCATTACCCATGCGACTTTATTTTCGTTCCAAGCTGCCAAAAGGACCTCATCCTTTGACCAGAAGCCAGAGAAGGGTGGTATTCCTGCTATAGCTAACCAGCCAATGATGAAAGTGAATGCAGTGATGGGCATCGCTTTTTTGAGTGCCCCATACTTTCGCATATCTTGTTCGTGATGCATTCCATGTATGACAGATCCGGCTCCAAGGAATAAAAGCGCCTTGAAGAAAGCATGGGTGATCATATGAAAAATAGCAGCGACATATAGGCCGGATCCGACAGCTACAAACATGAATCCAAGTTGACTAACTGTTGAGTAGGCAAGGACCTTTTTGATATCGTTTTGTGCTACTGCAGCCGTAGCGGCAAATAGTGCAGTGAAGAGTCCCACTATCCAAATCAGATCAGTGGACCATCCTGCAGCTTCCGCTAGTACTGGGTTCATTCGTGTTAGGAGGTACACACCTGATGTAACCATCGTTGCCGCGTGAATGAGAGCCGAGACTGGTGTTGGTCCTGCCATCGCATCGGGGAGCCATAGGTACAGAGGAAACTGGGCTGATTTTCCTGCAGCTCCTATGAAAAGCATGGCAACTATTGCTGTCGCCGTGGTTTGGGTTAGCGCATCAGCTTCAATTACAGAGGAGAAAATATCACTGTATTTCAATGATCCGATATTGAAGAAAAGTAGGAACATTGCGATCATGAAACCCCAATCGCCAACTCGATTCGTTACGAATGCTTTTTTGCCTGCGGTTGCATTGGCAGGCTCTTCGTGCCAGAAGGAAATGAGGAAATACGAGCAAGCGCCAACTCCTTCCCACCCAAGAAAGGTGATAAGAAGGTTATCTCCAAGTACAAGCATGAGCATTGCGAAGACGAATAGGTTGAGGTAGAGGAAGAACTTTGAAAACTTTGGATCTCCGTGCATGTAACCGATTGCGTACAGATGTATAAGCGCTCCTACTCCGGTTACAAATAAAGCCATAGCAATTGATAAGGGATCAGCGAGAAAACCGAGTCCGACGGACAGTTCTCCTGATGGAATCCATTCAAAAAGCGTTATTTCATAGACTCTTTCTTCCGGCGGTTTTGTTGCTAGTCCGAAGAAAACTGCTACTGCTGAAAGGAAGGATCCGGAGACAGCTGCTGTGGCTAGCCATCCGGCCTGAGGTTCGCCAAGTCGTTTCCCAAATAGTAAAAGAAACGTGAATCCAATTAGTGGTAGTCCGGGAATGAGCCATACAAGACTGGTCACAGCTACCCCCTCAATACCGAAACTTCATCCACTGAAGCTTTCGGCCTTCTTCGCATTACTGCCACGACTATGGCTAAACCTATTACTACCTCTGCTGCTGCAACAACGAGGACGAAAAGTACAGATAGTTGTCCGCCAAGATCACCCATTTCCTTACCGAAACTTATAAAAGCAAGATTTGCCGCATTTAGCATCAATTCAATACACATGAACATGACCAACGGGTTACGGCGTATTAGAAGGCCACCGGCACCGATTGTGAAAAGAAGTGCTGAGAGTGCAAGGTAGTATTCTGGTCCAATTGATAGTCCCAATATCATTCGCCGGAGACTCCTGATTCTTCTGCAGAGTGCTTTTCAGATTCGTTCGCTTCCATATCAACTATCGAGTCATTATCCTCATTACTTGTTAAATGGAGGCCGGTATCACTGTCTGCATTTCGAATAATTGAAGGTGGGTCATCTTCTGGAAGAGGTTCCGGTTCTCCTTTAGGTCTTCTTGTCAAGACAACAGCTCCTATCACAGCAATAGTCAGAAGGAGAGCAGTTATTTCAAGTGCGAAAACATACCTTGTCGAAAACAGTGATCTTCCAACTTCACGAATATTTTCCTTCGGGGCAATTGTTTTTCCAGTACTGTCCTTTATCGCTTCGTCTATTGACAGCCCCCCTTCTAACGGCGAATAAGTGGCTTCTTGAGGAGGTACTCCAGTAACTTCTCCATTTGAAGCTACCCCTATGAGCACTCCGAAAGTAAGGAGCGCTACAAGTGCTAGAAGCGCTAGATGACGTTGTCCGATAATGGGTTCCGTTCGTATGCTCTCAGCTCGGTCAACTCCGAGAAGCATGATTACGAATAAGAACAGGATAACTATTGCCCCTGCATAGACGATCACTTGTACTGCTGCTAAAAAATAAGCTTCGAGGTTAATAAAGTGAATAGCTACCCCGAAGAGTGTTCCTACAAGCGACAACGCTGCGTGCACAGGGTTTCTAAATAGAACTACACCACAAGCTCCGGCTAGAGCTACTCCGGCAGCTATAAAGAAAGTCACAGCTTCCATTAGTGAACCTCTTCTTCTGGTGAGGGTTCGGGCGCTGTTTCGCTGCTGTTGTTTGGCCCCTGGCTGCTTTCTGGTTTGCGGGTACCGTAACCTAATTCTCCGGCCCACTGGACTAAACCTACGAAATCAGCTGAACCGGATGGGGATGTTGCTCTCATCCATTCCGATGTATGTTCATCCTCTCCTTGTCGCCAATCTTCCCAAGGTAGATTTTGTGGCTTTCCGTCATCTGCGACTACAAGCTCATCTTTGGTATAGATGGCTTGTTCTCTGTCCATAAATGAGAATTCGAATAATTTGGTTTCTGTTATGGCCTGTGTCGGACAGGCTTCGACGCAAAGGTCACAATGGATGCACCTCAAATAATTGATTTCGTATATGAAACCAAAGCGCTCACCTGGCGAGGTGGGTTTTTCTAGATCATTGTCTGCCCCTCTGACGTATATGCAGTTGGCTGGGCAGACGCTAGCGCATAGTTCACACCCTATGCATTTCTCCATTCCGTCTTCATATTTGTTGAGCACATGGCGTCCGTGTAGGCGGGCTGGTTTTGAGCGTTTCTCTTCTGGGTATTCTGTTGTGACGACTTTCCCTGATTTTGATGCATGGTTAAGTTTGCCAAAGGTAACGGCAAAGCCTTTAAAGAAATTAAGAATACTCATAGGTAAAAACCTTTTCTCAGTCTTGTTATAGGCAATTCGTTCATTAGATTTTTCATCCGAACACCTCTTCACCTTCTTGCTCTCTTTTCTTTTGTCCTTTGAGGATGGCGATCATGAGCAAGGCGCCAAAGGCCAATATGGCGACTACACAGATCGCTGCAATGAGTATTTGGGCTGGTCCGCTACCGAATCCCCTGTCATCGAAAATATCAAGAGCAGCTATAAGCAATACCCAACCTAGAGCTAGTGGTATCAGTAGCTTCCAACCTAGGTCCATTAGTTGGTCGTAACGTGGTCGAGGGAGGGTTCCTCTCATCCAGACAAAGACAGACACAAAGATAAATACTTTGCCAACAAACCATAAAAGACCCCAAAGCCATGCAGGCCCAAAGCTCGGATAGTATCCGCTTGGACCTCCGAAAAAGAGAGTCACCATAACAGCGGACATAGTGATTACATTCATGAATTCTGCCATGAAGAAAAGAGCGAATCTTATCGAGCTGTATTCAGTGTGGAAACCACCGACTAATTCTTGCTCGGCCTCTACTAGGTCAAATGGCGGTGAATTTAGTTCGGCAGTGGTAGCGATAAAGAAAATAATGAATGGAACAAATCCTGTAACTACAAGGCCCCAATCTGTGATTCCTCCGTTTTGCTGGAGGGCTATATCGTGAGTTGATAGTGTGCCACTCTTAAGTAAAACAGCGATTAAGGCTAGCCCGAGTGCAGCTTCGTAACTTACCATTTGTGCTGATGCTCGGACTGAACCGAGAAGAGGATATTTAGACCCAGATGACCATCCGGCAAGCATTATCCCGTAGACCGCTATGGAGGACATTGCTAAAACAAAGAGGATGCCTACGTGGGGGTCAGCAACTTGAACAAATGTTTCATTTCCGAACCAGGTGACTGTTCCATTGCCGCCACTACTGAAGTCCCCTGCGACAGGAACTACGCAGAACACTAGGAGGGCGGGAACTAGCGAAAAGAATGGGGCGATTTTAAATACAAATTTGTCAGATTTATTAGGAATCAGGTCTTCTTTGAAGAAAAGTTTGATGCCGTCTGCGAGTGTTTGCAAAATACCAAATGGGCCGGCTCTGCTTGGACCGATTCTGTTTTGCATAGCGCTTATAAATTTTCTCATCCACCAGATATAAAGCATCACGGATACTAGAAGCAGTGCGAATGCGACAAGTACCTTGAGTAGAACAATAAGGAGCATTTCAAATGTTCCCGCATCGCCCAGAAAGAGAGGGTCTAATCCACTGAAGATCATGCGCTTGCCTTAACCGTGGGGTCTATTCGTATGTCGATGCTGTGAGCTCCTTCGATGAGCAATTCGCGTGGGTCAGCGCCTTCTAGGTTGGAATAGATCAAGGCTGTGGATCTCGGCACCCTATTGTCCACCTTCACGCTGATGGAGATGTTTGCTCCTCCGGAAGTTACTTCGACCTGTGCCCCTTCTGTGATTCCTAATCGTTCGAAATCATATTGATTGATTCTGAGGTCAGATTTTTCTGCTAATTGGGTCAAAGATGGTGACATTTGCGTAACTGTTCCTTGGTCAAACATTCTTCTTCCTAGGATTAGCCTCATAGCGTAGGAATCAACAGGCCTTGTTTCTATCCTTTCCTCTGCTGGAATGAATGGAATGCGCCCTGTTGCTGTTATGAGATGGCCGTCGGGTTGATGATCCAACTTTCTGTAGTCAAGACCTCCATGAACGGCGGAACGCGAACTGAGCTCTTCCCAGATGTCTTCTGGAGTGTCAATTCCGAGATCATGTCCTAATCGGTGAGATATTTCGGCAGCTATCATCCAATCTGGCCTTGCCGTTCCCGGAGGAGTAATTTTCTGGCGAATAGAGGTTATGCGACCTTCTACATTTGTATGTGACCCATCAGCTTCGAGGAAGGAGGCTGCAGGTAGGACAACATCAGATTCATAAACTGATGGTGTAACAAATAGATCTACCGAAATGATGGTGTTAGTTCTTTCTAAGGCAGCTTTTGCTAGTGCTTTGTCTGGAAAATCTGTTAGTGGGTCTGCTCCTAGAAGGAAAAGAGTATCGATGTTTCCATCCGCTGCTTTTTGGAGTATTTGTTTTGTGTTGGCACCCGATTCTGTGGGCAGATTTGGCCAAATGTCAGAAAATACTGAAGATCCGGAACTTAGAGTGTTCCGCCCTGGGAGAAGTCCTGGTGCCATCCCCATATCAAGAGCACCCATGGTATTCGCTCGACGCACAAGAGGGAGGAACCGACAGTTATCAACTTCTTGAAGAGAGGTGAGTGCTTCGATAATTGGCTCTTCAGACTGCCCCATGGAGGAGCGGCTCACAATGACGAAGACATTCGTGTCTTTGAGGTGGGAATGGGCTAGAGAAAGATCTTCCCCCGATATTCCTCCGACTTCTCGAGGAATATCGCCAGTAGTGATAGCTTGCACGACGTTTCCAATTTCTCCAGGCAGAGGGTGTAATGAAACCGCTGCATCGGCTGACAGTGCCGTTCTCATGGGGGAAAGTTCAATAATTTTGACACCTAGATTTTTGGCCGCATCCCTGAGACGTATGAACAGTGTCCCATACTCTTCTTTAAGGTCAGGCGTAAGAAGAACGATTGTATTGTTAGGCTGGCATGCTTCGGAGATGGTTGCTCTGGGCAATCCGAGGAGAACATGGGGCTGTAAGTCATCTCCTAGGTCAGCGCTGACATGGTCTGTTCCTATAATTCCTTTTGCCAGTTTGGTCCATGCGTATTGGGATTCGTTCGTTAATCTAGCGCCTCCTATTACAGCAACACGATCAGGGTCAGCTCCGTTTAACGATTCGGTGATTATGCTCATCGCTCCAGCCCATGATGCGGCAACTAGGCCAGTTCCGGATTTGTCAGCTTTGTTGAGTCCACCGCCTCGAACAAGTGGATTGTCTAATCTGTATTCGCTTTGGAATGCTTCAAATGAAAAACGGTCTTTGTCACTTAGCCAGCCCCAATTGACGGCTTCACTATCGAGTCCTTGAAGGCGCAATACTTGATCGCGTGAGGATTGAACTACTATGCGGTCCCCTAGTGGGTTAGGGTAGGTTGATTCAATTTCTTCTAAATCCCATGGGCGGGCTTTAAAGCGGTATGGTTTTGCCGTTAAGGCTCCTACAGGACAGAGCTGAACAATATTTCCGCTGAAGTAAGAAGCAAATGGGTCTTCTGGAAAAGTATTAACCTGTGTGGAGTTTCCGCGATCAATGAATTGGATTAAGGGGTCACCCACAACTTCGTCTGCGAAGCGGGTACAGCGGTCGCAAAGAATGCATCGTTCACGGTCAAGATAGACATTGTCATTAATGGGTATGGGTTTCTCAAAGTGTCTTTTTTCTTCCACGAAACGGGTTTCGCCAGGCCCATACGCCATAGTTTGATCTTGTAGAGGGCATTCTCCTCCTTTGTCACATACTGGGCAGTCCAGTGGGTGATTTATTAGAAGGAACTCGAGTACTCCATCTTGGATCTTTTTGATTTCTTCAGATTGGGTGTCAATTACCATGCCTTCGCTAACATCCATCATGCAGCTTGGTTGTAGTGAAGGGCCACGTCCGGTATCGACTTCCACGATACACATTCGGCACATACCGACTTGGCTCATACGTTTGTGGTAGCAAAATCTTGGAATGTCAACTCCAGCTTCCTCACAAGCGTCGATAAGCACTTCTCCTGATTTTACTTTTACCTCTTGTCCGTCAATGGTTACGGAAATAAGGTCTGAGTCTTGTTGAATCTCTGTCATGCCCGCCCCCCGTTAACTGTGACTGGGGTGTCTGTATTTGATGCAATATAGGCATCGAACTCTGACCTGTAGCGTTTGAGGGCAGAGGCGATTGGGGATACTGCTGATGGCCCTAGCGGGCATATCGTTGTCTGTTTAGGGGGCCATGAGATGCCTGGGCTTATATTGTCACACACGTCGAGAAGTAGATCTATGTCTTCAGGGCGGCCGTACCCGTTGAGAATTCGATCTAGTATTTTTTCTAGCCAGTTAGTTCCTTCCCTGCAGGGTGTGCATTTTCCGCACGACTCTCGAGAGAAGAACCGGACTACATTGTGACATGCTTTGACGATGTCTGTTGTTTCGTCCATGACTACGACTGCTCCAGAGCCAAGCATGGATCCTTCATTGTCGACTGTTGTTTTTTCTAGTGGTATATCTAAGTGTTCTTCGAAGAACCAAGGAGCTGAAGCTCCTCCTGGGATAAATGCCTTTATCGTATTGCCATCTCGAATGCCGCCAGCATATTGGTCTCCCATAATGAGATCTCGGAAAGTCGTTGTTCCAAATTCGACTTCAAATACTCCAGGGTTTCGAACGTGGCCTGAAACTGCAAAGATTCTTGTCCCTGTGGATTGCTCGGCTCCTATTTTTGCGAAAGCGTCTCCTCCATGTTCGACAATCCATGGGATGTTTGAAAGCGTTTCAACGTTATTCACAATTGTCGGCTTACCGTAGAGTCCGATGGAAGCGGGGAAATACGGAGGTTTTAATCGAGGCATACCTCGGTTGCCTTCAAGGCTTTCGATTAGTGCTGTTTCTTCTCCAACGATGTATGCGCCTGCGCCCCAGTGCAGAACGACATCTACTGATAATTCTGTACCGAGAATATTTCTGCCAACATATCCATGTTCATACGCTTCGTTTAGTGCTGAAGCGATTCGTTCCTGCCCATGTGCCATTTCGCCTCTGACATAGAGGAAGCACTGTGATAGACCCAAGGCGAAACAGGTTATTACGCAGCCTTCAATTAATTGGTGAGGGTCACGTTCGATGAGGAGCCTGTCCTTGTATGTCCCTGGTTCTGATTCATCGCCATTGACCACTAGATAGCGGGGCCATACGTCTGGAGGGAGAAAGCCCCACTTTATTCCAGCTGGAAAGCCGGCACCTCCACGTCCAAGGAGCGATGCTTTTTTTACCTCTTCATGAACTTGAGCGGGTGTCATTTCAAGAGCTCGACGTAGGCCTTGATACCCCCCCGTTCGTAAATAGCCCTCAAGGGTATGCCCATCTTCAATATTCCAGCGGCTAGTAGTGATTAGTGGAATACTCATTGGTCTTCCTTATTTCGTTGAAGCCAGACTGGTGGGGAAGCGTTTTCAACTTCTGAGGGGCCTGCTAGTTTCTCTGATTGAATATTTTGACGGGTTTTTGCGAGAGTTCCGTGCTTTGGAATCTGTGTATTCTGGCCGTTTTTAAGATCGGTTACGAGTTGATCAAATTCATCAGAGCTAACCCTGTTCACATATCGATAGTTGACTTGCAAACAAGGAGCTTCTGTGCATGCAGCAATGCATTCGACTCCTTCAAAGCTAAATTTTCCATCTTGGGTGATTTCGCCTTCTTTGACACCTAGTGATTTTTCTGCATGTTCTAGGACATCCTCGGCACCAAGGAGGTGGCATGAAATTCCGTGACAAATATTTATCTGGTATTCGCCAACAGGGTGCCGTTTAAACATCTCATAGAAACTGCAGGTTCCTAGAACTTCTGCCGGAGTCACTTCAACAAGTTCGGCTATGTGTTCCATAGCTTCGTTGGTTACCATCCCATTTTGCTCTTGTGACAGGTGCAGTAAGGGAATCAGGGCAGATTTTTTCTTTGGGTATCGGGAAACAATCTGACGGGCGATTCTTAAGTTCTCTTCGTTGAGTCGGCTCATCGGTCAACCTCACCCATGATTGGATCAACAGTGGAAATGACCGCTACAGCATCGGCAACCAAAGCATTTTGGAGCATATGGGGAAGCACTTGGAGGTTGGTAAATGATGGACCACGAATGTGCATTCTGTATGGTTTGGGTCCACCGTCAGACACGATATAGCAGCCAAGTTCACCACGAGGTGATTCAACGGCAACGTAAACTTCACCGGCAGGTACTTTAAAACCTTCTGTAAATATTTTGAAATGGTGGATAAGGGCTTCCATAGACTCATCTATTCGAGTACGTGGGGGTGGAGTGACTTTTTTATCTTGAATTCTGTAATCTCCATCTGGCATTTTTTCGAGAATTTGATAAACGATTCGCATCGATTCTCTTATTTCATTAAGTCGGATCGCAAAACGGTCGAAACAGTCACCATATGTTCCTACGAGCACATCAAATTCCACCTGATCATAATGAAGATACGGAATATCTTTTCTTAAGTCCCACGCGTAACCAGTTGACCGGAGCAGAGGACCAGTAATGCCTAAGGCGATACATTCTTCGGAGTTGATTACTCCTACTCCTTGAAGCCTTTCATGCCAGATGGGTTGCCCAGTAAAAAGGCCATCGAAATCATCCAGCCTCTCAGGGAGGTTAGACAAAATTCGCAATGTATCATCTCTCCAGCCATCTGGGAGATCAGCAGCAACACCTCCGGGTCGGATGTAGTTATGATTCATTCGTAATCCAGTGATCTTCTCTAGAAGTCTAAGAACTTCTTCACGCTCTCTCCAGCCATAAATCATTGCACCAACCGCCCCTATATCCATTCCGTTGGTTGCTTGGAACAGTAAATGCGAACTCATACGATTTAGTTCACACATCAACATGCGAATCCATTTTGCCCGCTCTGGTACCTCAATTTCGAGAAGCTTTTCTGTTGCGAGTGAAAATGCTAACTCACTAAATAGGGGTGACGAGTAATCCATTCGAGTGACATTTGTTGCACCTTGCAGATAACTTAATTGCTCGCCTGTTTTTTCCATTCCAGTATGGAGATAACCAATGATAGGTTTGCTACGGAGAACTGTTTCACCTTCCATTTCAAGTGAAAGCCTAAGCACTCCGTGAGTCGAAGGGTGCTGTGGACCCATATTGACCACCATTCTTCTGTCATCAAGAGGCTTGTAAGCCTGAATCTCGGATTCTGACATTCTCAGAATTGCTGAATCATCTCCTCGACGGAAAACTCTCTCTGCTGCTCCATTCTCGACTATCGCCTCATTCTGAGTCATTGAAGTTACCTCACCCAGCTCCTGGAGCTTCTTTGAACTGGACCGGAATACTTCCGACATCATAATCTTTACGAAGAGGGTGACCATGCCAGTTCTCCGGTAACAGAATCCTTGTTAAGTCTGGATGGCCTTCAAATTCTATTCCGAAGAGGTCATATACCTCTCGTTCGAGAGCTTCGGACCCTGGATAAAAATCAAAGATACTATCTATTACGGGATCGCTTTCCGGAACTTGAATCCTAAGCCTTAATCGCTCTTTTCTCGTATGGGATAACAGATTAATCACAACTTCGAATCGCTCAGGAGAGATAGAACCTGGAATATCACGTTCAGGATTTTCAAGGTAATCAACCGCCGTTACATCAATACATACTTTGAACCCGTCCTGAGAAAGTTTCTCGATCGTCTCTACGTATTGGTCTCTATTTGGGTGGAGAACTGTTTGTCCTCTTGATCGTGAAACGGGCACCTCGTACATAATTTCACCATCTGGGACCACTGAACTTGTTTCTGTTTCTGGGCTGTCTTGATGTTCTTCCTCTGTCACTGGCCCTGCTTCCGCTGACTGAGAATCATTTGGGTTGCGGTTTGACCATCTCTCTGTTCAACTATTATTCCGGCTCCCCCATCTCGTTGATCCCGACGGCTAGTGATCTCCCCAGATTCGATTTTTTCATGCAATTGGAGTATCGCATGCATTAAAGTTTCGGGGCCAGGAGGACAACCAGGAGCATAGACATCTACTGGAACTATTTGATCAACACCTTGTACTAGCGCATAATTATTGAACATTCCTCCTGAACTAGCACAAACTCCCATAGAAATAACCCATTTGGGTTCCATCATTTGGTCATATACCTGACGCAAAATAGGAGCCATTTTCTGAGAGACCCTTCCAGCTACTATCATCAGGTCAGCCTGTCGGGGTGAAGCTCGAAAAACTTCCATCCCCCATCTAGCTAGGTCATAATGTGCAGCTCCTGTCGCCATCATTTCCAAAGCACAACATGCTAAGCCAAAAGTCGCAGGCCACATACTGCGTGTACGCGACCATTTGACAAGGTCTTCGATTTTCCCGGTAAGAAAATTATGATCTAAGCCCTCAAGACCTTCGTCAGCTACTCGGCTTGTATCTCCTAAAAGTGGAAGGTTCGGCATCAGGCTGCCTCACCTTCGGGTGTGACTCTTCCTTCAAGTCCTACCCGTCGAATTGTTGAGTGAATCGTCCTAGAAGGGCTCACGATATCTTGTCTTTCAATTTTTTTACGTGGGCCCCACTCAAGTGCACCATTACCTATGACATAGAGAAACGACTCAAATACAGCGAACGAGAAAATAAGTATCGCTACAAAGCCAAAAAGCCCAATCTCACGAAATACTGTCGCCCATGGATACATAAAGATTATTTCTACATCAAACACAATAAAGATCATTCCGACAAGAAAAAATCGGACCGGAAATCGCTCTGGAGGGTCTTGTGTAGAAGCAATTCCACACTCATATGGTTCTTCTTTAGAAGCTGTAGGTCGTCGAGGAGCTAGAAGCTTCGAAGCAATAAGACTTATTCCAGCAAAGAGAATAGCCAGAATGAACATTGCGAGAATTGGTAAATACTGGGCTAACAATGTCCCCTCCTATGCGCGGCCTATGTGGCCGATGATTCATCCCATTCTTCCGTCCGACGGGTTAATTCCTTATCTCTCAAATGCAGCATGTAGCACAATCCTATAAACGCTAACGCTGATCCAATTGTCGTAAATGCAGCCGGGAGACGTAATGTTCCGAGATTCCGGACCATAACAACATTAACCAATTGTCCTTCTGCATCAATTTCCGAAAATGGAGGTGCTTCTCCTGGAATTAGTTCTTTATCAAGCGTCGGTGCTACTGAAACAACCACCGTATTAGTTGGATGCCAGAAAACTACTGTGTTTCGAATTTCGTTCCAAACTCGATCTCCTATTCCGTCACTTCCTCGCTTGGGCTTGCCACCTTTTTGGAAGGTATCTAAGACAAAGAAATCATCGCTCGAACCTCCGTAGAAGGGTGTTGCAGAGTTTGAGACAAGGAAAGCATCTGCCGTTGCTATCGCCTCGCCAGCAGCGCTACTTGAGAGTAAATTCCACCCATTAAATTCAAGAATGCCATCGGCTCTGGCATCTTCAATAATGCCCCCGCTTATCGCCGCTAGATCACTTAGAGTCAGTTGGCTAAGTTTACGTTTCTGGTCATCTATCTTCAGAGCAATTTTGTCTTCTAATTCAGCATCAGACAAAACTCTAGAGTCAGATATTCCCCGATTATCAGCATCAGAAGCTAATTGTAAATTATCTTCCCGTAAATTATCAGCCATCGTTTGTTCATCAACAGCAAGTTTCTCGGCTACTGACTCTGTGCAATACGGTTTCGGAGGGTCATAATCCATCAGAAGATTAGGGTTCTGGTCAACAAAACGTTGGCGTTGAACGGCAACCGTCGCATCCACAAGCCCAGGGCAATAAAGATCAACGAGTTCGCTAGCACGTATCGTAGAAATGCTGTCCTCTCCGAGTTGAGCAACATGACTCTCTGATTCGCTTAGATCACCAAAGACAATCTCTCTTGGTTCCCACGTAGGCCGATCTCCTTGTAACCCAATACCGTAAATCCACCAAACAATTCCCATAATGAACATCCAGCCGAAGAACCCAGCAAGCGAAACAAGAGTCCCGACACGATTACCGAGATTTGTATTTAGTATGAGCCATACGGATCCGAATAGAACCAGAGAACCGACAAGGACCGTTAAGGCACCTCGAATCTCTGGATCCCAACTAATTCCCGCGATCACAGGGGAAAGGGCAAAATTTGTAATCATCGCATAGCCCTTTCGTATTCAACAATCGCATCAATTTGTTCCGGAGAAAGCATCGACCCTTCAAGATCAGTTGCGTTATAGCCAAAACCAGGCATCTGGCCTGAAGGTTCACAAACTCCATTCATTCCATATTGAAGATTTGCTTCACAACCAACTGAAATAAATTGAGATTGCGAAAATGCTGAGGTGAACTGCGATGCCACTCCAATAAGTGAGGGGCCAAAGCCGCCGCTTCCAGGCACCTCAGGATCAATAAGTCCTTCGAGTGAAGGATTTGCCTGTAGCACCTGATTTGCATTCCATGAGGACCCAGCTGTATGGCATCGAGCACACGCATATGATCCCGCCCCAGCAGGGTTATTAAATAAATACTCCCCATATTTTTCTGCATTCGAGGTGGCAAGTAGGACTAGATAATCATCTAGGAGTCTTTCCACTGTTGTTTTTGCTGCGTCAATGTCTTCCACTGCAGCTTCTGAATCTTGTTGTATAGCTGTTTGTTCTGCAAGAGCATCACCTAGACCTGGAAACAGGACATTGTAAGCTTCTTGAAGTTCTGATTCAGCCGCTTCGGGATTTTGGTCTCTTATTTCCTTTAGAACACTCTCACGAAGTCCAGCCTGTACCTCTTCCTCCATCTGTTCTGGAGTAAGTTGAATCACGCTTAAGTATTCAACAATCGTCTCAAGTTGCTGGGACGTCAGGGGACCACCACCCGGAGCTCCCCAAGCCGGCATAGGAGATTGCGGTCTTCCATAATTTAAGATGTGAGTAACTTCTTCGATGCTGAATCGGTAAAGGATGTTATTAAGAGCCGGTGCTGTCCAATTAACACTTGCTATGTAACGGCCATCATCGTCAAGCACCGTGTATGCTGCCTGCCCTCCAACGCCTCCAGCACCATGACATTGAGCGCACAATTCTTCATAGGCTTCACCACCGCGGCTCGCAAACACTGTTTCTGTAAACTCATCAAATCCTTTTTGCCGGCCAGGTTCCCCTAACCAATACAACGGAAGCGCTAAAGCAATGATGATTAGTGTCGCTACTCCACCCGCAAGAGCGATATCTAAACGCTTTGTCTCGAGGGTGTCGTCATCGTAATAGGGTTTTCTGTTTGGCGCGAGTTCAATTTCAGCACCGATTTCCTTACGGCCTTGTCTAAGGTTGAAAAGAACATAAATGGCAAAACCAGCCGCGACAACTACAGCTATTACAAGCCCTATAGTTCGTTGAGTTGATGCGGCGAAAATAATCATCTGCTGTGTTTCTTCTTATATCTTATCTGTGCTCATTAGTGTGAGGACTCACTTATACAGTTAGGTCCTTCGGCTTCTTGTCCGGTGGTATTTACACCGATCGGAGGCCCTTGAATGATCGTTCCAGTATCCACGATAAACACGCCATCTTTCACTTCCATAGCGAAACGATCCATCCCTCTGGGAGCTGGACCACCACGTTTTTCTCCGACTCGGTTGTATTGGGAACCATGACACGGGCACTCAAACCATTGGGAAGTTTGGCACTCTGGAACTCGACAACCCAAGTGCGGGCATTTTTGGTATAAGGCCACTAACCCAGACCGCATTCCTGCAAGTTCTGGTGCGGAGTATGCTGTCTCAGCTTTTTTTACGGATCCGGCAGGATACTTTGTCACCCACATACGTCCTTCAGGGACATATAGAAAACCGTTTGCTGCATCGATGCGAGCTTGAATATCGGTAATGTTCCCAACCGTGATTTTGGATCCAAAGCCACCACCTCCACCGCCACCATAAAGAAATGCGATACAGGCTGCGCCAAAGCTACTAAGAGAAATTCCCATTAGCCCTACGATGCTTCTATTGAGGAATTGTCTTCGGGCGATACCAACCGTTTCTTCATCGGGGGCCACCCATGGAACTGGGCTGGATTGTTCTTGAAGGACAATTTCCTTACCGCCCTGACGTTCTAAAACTGCTGCTCGCTCGATTTCTTTTCCTGAAATTTGAGAGATTTCAGACTCAGTAGTTTCAGATGTCTCACTGCTAACATCTCGCTGAAGTGTTTCCTTGCTTAGATGACCTTCAGCTTTTACTGCTTCGTTTCGCCGTGATGCAGCAAACACTAACAAGAGGGCTAGAAAAACGACTGCCGGTATAGCAATGGATAGAACTACCACAGAGACCTCCCTTTACAGGTAAGATCATCGATGGCTATCGCCACAAGGAAGGAAACATTTTCACTCATAGCTCGAAGAACAATCCCTCTGCCCATGGGAATATAAAGTTGAATCCAGGTCCCCTGAAGAAAGATCCGATCATCACTAACACGCCCCAGAACATGAGATGAATTGTCATAAGTGAGATGGCGAATTTTCGATCTTCAGGTTTATTTGATGGATTTTTGTCAATGTATGGGGCCAATATTAAAAGGAAAAGCGCTAGCCCAGGTATTGTTACTCCGGCGACCATTGGATGGAACAATGTTAGGAGTTCTTGCAGCCCCAAGAAGTACCATGGCGCTTTTGACGGGTTGGGGGTCTGATTAAAGTTTGCTAGTTCTAACAATGGAGCATTAACAAAGATAGAGAAGATAACTGTGAAGGCCGTTATTGACAGAGCCGCTACGAATTCAACAATTAGAAGATGAGGCCAGACATGAACTTTATCGACAGGTTTAAGCTTTACATCCTGAATTGAGCCCGACTTTACGACAGTGAGTAGCCTCTGGGTATTCCCTCCTGGTCCACTACCAACTGGTGGAAGCGGAGCCGAACCTGAAACGGGTGCAGCTGCAGATGCAACTGCTGCAGGTTCTCGGTCTTTAGCTGCAACGGTTCTCTCGAGTAAGTGTTCGGGTATCTTGGTTTCGGATTTGTCTTCTGTTGCTGTAGCGGCGCCCTCATCACCATCTTGGAGGCGGTCTCGAGCTTCTTGGGCTCTTTTCAGAAGATGTTCAGGAATTTCAGCCATAATGATTATGTTTCCGGCCTATAGGGGACCAGAAATACCTCCGTCCTTACGTACTCGCCAAAAGTGGATAGCCATGAAGATAACTGCAACAAATGGCAGCATCAAGACATGGAGAACGTACCATCTGAGAAGAGTATCGGTTCCTATTTCTACTCCTCCAAGTAAAACAAAACGTACTTGATCACCAAAGACAGGGGTGTACCCCATCATGTTAGTTCCAACGGTTACTGCCCAGAGTGCCAGCTGATCCCAAGGTAGTAGATATCCCGTAAATGATAAGAGAAGGGTAAGGGTCAAAAGAATGACACCAATGACCCAGTTAAACTCGCGCGGAGCTTTGTATGCACCGTGATAGAAAACACGAGCCATATGTAGAAACACAGTCAGTACCATCAAATGGGCTGCCCACCGATGCATGTTTCGAACTAAGAGGCCAAAAGTGACTGAGGTTTGGAGCGTATAAATGTCGTCCCAAGCTTGTGCTGCGGTAGGTCTATAGAAAAACATTAAGAAGATACCCGTTACCGTAAGAAGGATAAACAGGAAGAAGCTCAACCCGCCTAAGCAAAGGGTGTAACTTACCTTGACGGCATGTCGCTTTACCTTCACTGGGTGCAAGTGATAGATAAGACTGTTCATCACAACATACGACCGGTTTCTTGGACTGTCTGAATATCCTTTTCGAAAAATCGAACCGGGACGGAAGATAGAATTCCACGCCTGCGAGGACTTCATCTGTTCCGATATGTCGTTAAGTTTTTCGCCTACTGACTGCTTTGGCACTTTATTTCCTTATCTCATCTAATTGAAAAATCGAACCTACTAACATAGCTACCCCAATCGCATCCCGTAGCCATAACCGTGGGAAGGCATTCTTTGGTGAGCGTCACCGCCAGCTGGAGGATCATCCAATTTACCAAGAATGATGACTCCGGTTGGGCACCTATCAACACATAGTGCACATCGGGTGCACACATCATCGTCAATAGTAAAAATTACATGATCGGATGGGTCCGCGCCCGGAAGCTCGGTTCCTACAGCTTCAGAAATCGCCTCTGGCCTTACCATGTGAATACATTTCCAAGGACAGATGTCTACACAGCCTTCGCACATAATGCACTCAGATTGATCGATGTGAATGAACTGCTTTGGCTTGACCGCCTTTGAGAGCCATTCGGCATCTACTTCTTGAAGCACATAGTCATCCCGAAATTCTGGAAGTGGAGGATTAGCGTCAGTTACTCCCATTACGATGACCCTTCTCTTAGGATCGGCCTCCCGTATGTAGAGGTTTCAATTTCTGGCGGGGCTTCTTTCCCACGATTTTGCCATATAGACCAAAGAGCAACATTTGCAACTAATGCCATCCCATACATAACAACAACAATCAAGTCCCCGACAACCAAGTAGTTTAATTTAAAGGGCAGCGCCCACTGTAAAATTCCTTCACCATTTGTGAAACCCAAACCTGTGGGCCCTATAAGTTCCTTATCAGCTCTCCAAGACAAGTCATTACTTGCGAATGTTAGCCATTGATGAGGCACTACCCCATAAATCCAAAAGAGAAGCAGGAAAACATAAAAGGCCCATACATTGGCTTCACCCCAACTTAATTTCGCATCTATAGGGCGTCGTCGGGCGTATTCAAGGATTCCAGCGATGAGCAATATAGAAATAATCCAGCTCAAAACAAATGCTGTGTTGAGATAAGGGAACTGTCTGCCGTTGGCACTTCGAGTTAATCCAACCCAAACTGCAACAATGACAAATGTACCTACGGTAGAGACGATCATCGCTCCGTAAAATTTTGTTACTGCTACATCAATTGGCCTTCGTTGAGCCACTTTTTACTTCCCCTCGTGAGTAATACACAAGCGAATCTTTGCTCCTTCAAGCATTGAATCTTATCCTTATTTTTACCACGTGAAATCGGCTGTCTACACATCGTCGCACCCTTAAAGACCAAAAGGGTGAATCACCCAATTTAAGTTAAGAAATGTAACAATTACTCACATGCCCAATTTCAACCTAGAGCTTGAATTATCAACCACATTTCAGTCGAGAAAATCAAAATTATCGATGGCAACATCAGTTTTAGTTAAGTTTCATCCGCAAAAGATCGGATGAAAAGGCACAACCTTGACTAGGCTAACTGCTAGTTTTAGGGACTATTCTAAAACTATTCAGCACAGTAATTTGAAAAGGTCAGATTCTCTGTTGACAATAATCAGATCATTGAAAGGTTTATCGCCGATCGCGTCCAGGTTTTCCCGTGAAAGTTAAGTCATCATTATTTGCATTAAATAAGGTTGCCTGCCTTGGATATCGAGGTAGATGTGGTTGAAATACCTGACTATCTCCTCGAGCGATCCCGAGAAGCTCGCGCTCGTTTCCAAGGTGGAGATGGTGGATCTGCGGAACCGTCCTCAGCTGTTGTCGAATCAACTGCATCTAGTGAAGAAACTGCTCCAGCTGTAGCACAAGCACCAGAAGCTGAAATCGAGAAGGTTGAACCTCCAAAGCCTGTAGCTCCTTGGGTCATAGCAGCTAAGAGCCGAAAGAAGATTCCTGTTTGGATGGCCCCAGTCGCTCTCTTTCTTCCTATCTGGGCATTTATGATCTGGGGAACACTGGAAGAACCTTCATCGAATGAAGAGGGAGTTATTGCTGCAGGAGGTGAGGTCTATACTCAATGCTCCTCCTGCCATGGCGCCGGAGGTGGAGGTGGAGTGGGATACCAACTAAACGAAGGAGAAGTCCTTAAAACGTTCCCAGACGTTGAAAGCCATATAGCTTGGGTTGTAAATGGTTCATCTGTAGCTGGAACTCCTTATGGAGACCCAGAGCGTGAAGGTGGACAGCGTATCTCCCAAGAACAAGGTGTTATGCCCGGCTTTTCAGCATTGGGATCCTTGCAAATTCTAGAGGTAGTCCTATACGAAAGAGTTACACATGGACTTCAATCTCCGGAGAGCCTCGAGGCCTACGTGATCTGGGCGGAGTCAGGAGAACTTCCTATGTGGGAGTCAGGTATCTCGCCTCAGGTGATCGCTGGTAGTTTTGCGGAGTTTCTAGAAACAAACGCTGAAGCACAAGAAGCTTACGAAGAAACAATAGAACAAGCCGCTGGCTGAATTTTCGTGCGATCATGTAAGTGTGGTTGATTTAACCGAATCGTCGCAATGGAAAGAACTGGTAGAGCACAGCTCTTCCATGCGTTCCCGCACTCTTCGAGATTTAATTAATGATCAAAACCGACTAGAGGTGCTTTCATTTGATGAAGGTAATCTCTTTTTTGATTTTTCAAAACAGTTAGTTTCGAGTGAAACAATCGGATTGCTAACTGATCTTGCTGAGGAAGCAGGGCTCACTACGCAGATAGCTCAATTGTTTGCGGGCGAATTCATCAATCGATCCGAAAATCGTCCAGCACTTCATACAGCTCTTCGAATGCCGACCACTTCACAAATCAAAGTGGAAGATCAAGATGTGATTCCCATTATTCAAGCTTCCCATGAGAGAGCTTTTGACTTTGCTGACCGCATACGAGCCAAACAATGGTTAGGAGCAACCGGACAACCAATATCCTCCGTGGTGAACATAGGTATTGGTGGGTCTCACCTGGGGCCATACATGGCTTATAAAGCATTGAGCTCATACTGCGACAACATTATCGATTGCCGATTCATTTCGAATGTTGACCCACGTGATCTCAATACGAATCTTTCTTCACTGGACCCCGAAACGACCCTATTTATTGTCAATTCGAAATCATTTACGACCTCAGAAACACTTACAAATGCAGAATCAGCTGTGGAATGGATCGAGTGCAGTCTCGGCGAAAATCCGGAGATACTCCAAAAACATTTTGTTGCTGTGACCGCGAATAAAGAAAAAGCAGAGCGCTACGGTTTTCCCGCTGAAAATATTTATCCAATCTGGGAATGGATTGGAGGAAGATTCTCGATCTCTTCAGCAACGAGCCTCGCATTGATGGTAGCTGTGGGACCCGAGAATTTTAAGATAATGAACGAAGGGTGCCATCAGATGGACCAGCATTTTCAATCGTCAGACTTAAATGAAAATATTCCGGCCTTGATGGGCCTAATCGGTATTTGGAATAGAAATTTCCTTGAGTATCCCAGCCATGCCGTGATCCCATATTCATATGACCTTGCAGCTTTCCCCGCGTATCTTGAACAACTCGAGATGGAAAGTAATGGAAAAAATATGGATAACGACGGAAGCTTAGTTAGGTATGAAACTGGACCATCAATTCTCGGTGGTGTAGGAACTAATGCCCAACACGCCATATTTCAGTATCTACATCAGGGAACAACAATTACCCCTGTGGATTTCATTGCGTTCGTTAACCCTTCCCCATCCAAAGGAACGATTAGGAAAGATGTTGTTATGCGACAACATGAAGCTCTAATTGCGAATTGCTTTGCTCAAAGTCAGGGACTTGCTATAGGCGATACCGAAGGAAGTCACTCATGGTCTTCGGATGGGAATCGACCTAGTTCAACCATTCTGGCAAGTCGATTAGACCCATTTACACTCGGGCAACTCATCGCCTTATACGAGCATAAGGTTTTTACAATGGGTGCTCTTTGGCAGATTAATAGCTTTGACCAGTGGGGAGTTGAGCTTGGAAAATCATTGGTCAGCAACGTATCAAATGACCTAGCAGGAATATCTACTAGTACAGGCCATGATTCCTCAACTCGCTCTCTGATAGATCAGTATCATCAGAGAAAAGATAAGATTTGAATCAATCGATCAGGCTTCTCATTGTGCGATTTCTAAAGCTGCCTCGTGGGCTATCTCTATAGTCTCGCTAATGATTTTTTCTGTGTGGGCAAGGCTTGGGAATAATGCCTCATAGGGACCGGGCGCTAATGCAACTCCGCGTGACAGCATGGCGTGGAAGAACTCGGCGTATTTCCCATTTTTTGCAGCCTCTTGGGCTTCATCAAAGTTTGTTGGTATTTGTGAAGTGAAAAAAATACTCAGGATTGGGCCTACCTGTGGTACAACGGCATCGATACCGGCGCTATTAAAAGCTGCGCATAATCCCTCTGCAAGACTCTTTGCGCCTATTTCCAATCGTTCATAAGCACTAGCGTCAAGGAGGCGGAGTTGGGTAAGTCCAGCGGCTGTAGCTATTGGGTTACCTGATAGGGTACCTGCCTGATAAACGTCACCGAGTGGAGCTACATTGCTCATAACATCAGATGAACCACCGTATGCTCCCATCGGAAGCCCGCCACCGATTACTTTACCAAAACACCAAAGGTCAGGTGTCACCCCATACCATTGAGAAGCCCCTCCTTCTGCAAGTCTGAATCCAGTGATGACTTCATCGAATACTAGGAGGACCCCATGGTTATCGCAGAGGTTTCGTAATTCAGTTAGAAAGTTCTCTTTTGGGGGGACTACCCCCATATTTGCTGGTAATGGCTCAAGTATCAGCGCAGCTACCGATGAGTCGAGATCCGGAATCGTATTCCAGGGCGTAACGATCGTATCTGCAACTGCACTTGCTGGAACACCCGATGAACCAGAGATCCCCTGATTAGCTACTCCGCTTCCTCCTGCTGCAAGGAGACTGTCTGCGTGACCATGATAGTGTCCGGAGAATTTCACAATCTTGTCTCGTCCTGTGGCCCCTCGTGCGAGTCTGATAGCTGTCATTGTGGCTTCCGTGCCGCTAGATACAAGGCGAACCGTATCTACCCCATGGACGCGCTTCGTGATCTCCTCTGCTATCTCAATCTCTGACAGAGTAGGTGCACCATATGAAGTTCCATTACCTGATGCTTGTTGGATTGCATCGATAATTTGTGGAGGGCAATGGCCGGCAATAGCGGGGCCGTAGCTCATAACGTAGTCTATGTAGCGATTTCCTTCGCTATCCCAGATATATGGCCCTTCAGCACGAGCTACGAAATAAGGTGTGCCACCAACTGAACGAAATGATCTCACTGGGGAATTCACTCCGCCAGGTATCACCTGTTTTGCTCGAGAAAATAGTTTCTCGCTCACAGTGATTCTGCAATTTCTTTAGTGAGGTAGGTAAGAATAAAGTCTGCCCCGGCTCGTTTAATCGCTGTCAGTTGTTCCAATGCGACAGTGTCGCCATCTATGAGGTTTTGACTAGCAGCAGCTTTGATCATGGCGTATTCACCTGAGACGTGGTAGGCAGCGATAGGTAGGTCGGTTATTTTTCTAGCTTCGGTAATGATATCGAGATAAGGGGTTGCGGGTTTGACCATAATCATGTCCGCCCCCTCTTCTTCGTCGGCTCTTATTTCAGCAAGCGCTTCGCGCCCGTTTCTCCAGTCCTGCTGATAAGTTTTTCGATCCCCGCCATCGGCGATTGTGACATCAACCGCATCTCGGAAAGGGCCATAAAGTCCTGAGGCGTATTTAGCCGAATACGCCAGAATCGCTACCTCTTGAAAGTTGTCTGCATCGAGAGCATCTCTGATAGCCCGAACCTGCCCATCCATCATGCCGCTTGGGGCTACGATGTCAGCTCCTGCTCGGGCCTGCGCTTGTGAGATTTTTCCGTAAATAGTAATGGTCTGATCATTGTCAACAGATCCATCTTCACCAACTACTCCACAGTGGCCATGGTCGGTGTACTCGTCAATGCAAAGGTCGGCGATAAGAACCATGTCTTGACCGATTGCGTCACGACAATCCTGGAGCGCAAGCTGCACAATACCCTCAGGGTTCCACGCTTCTGAGCCTTGAGGGTCTTTCTGTTCAGGAATACCAAAAAGGATGACTCCGGGAACACCTAGAGAGTGCAAATGTTTTACCTCCTCAACTAATGATTGGCGAGTGTGTTGTTGTACCCCACTAAGTGAAGGAATAGGAGTGGGACTGTCTATTCCCTCACGGACGAAGAGGGGCGCGACAAGATCATCAACACTTAGTCTGGTTTCAGCAACGAGACGTCGTAGAGCCTGTGATTTACGCAACCGGCGCAATCTTCTATTTGGAAAAGACACAGATACAGTCTATAAGTCTGAGAGGCTCATTCGGAAGGGTGATCTTGCCGAACTATTCGGAAATTGAACGAATAAGGGCTTTCAGAGCGAATTAAGCGAGTAATAGTCCAGTAGACCTGAAACAATTCCCGTAACTGAACTGGGAGAAGCTTCAATAGTTGGAGCAAGTCCGTTTTCAAGAATTGTTTGAGTTGTTATTGGGCCGATTGAAACAACGACTTCAGGTAGATGTTCTTTCCCGAACATTTGGAAAAAATTCTTTACTGTTGATGAAGAAGTAAACACAATCGCATCAGCTGTTGAAAGTAAATCTCGAGACCCATGTTCAACCTTTGGCATTGTTGTCTGATAGACCGAAACGTCATCAACAACCCATCCCATTTTTCGAAGAGTGTCTGGAAGGATGTTTCGAGCTTTGGAGGCTCTGGGTAACAAAACGCGACCTTTGAATTCGTGTGATGAGTCGGGCTTTATCACCTGAAATTTCTCTAGCAGGCCTTCGGAAACGAAATCTGTTGCAGAAATCTGAGAGTGAAGGCCGTATTCGGTCATTGCAAGTGCCGTCGCAGAACCTATGGAGGCGAATTTCACATTAGCGAATAAGAGCTTTTGAGCCTTTTCTATCTCGAGACTCTTAAGATTATTGTTTCGTATCCAATCTGATACATATCTCATAAAACTGCTAACACCATTGGCAGATGTAAAGATTATCCATTCATATTGAAAGTGGGTTGACTCGATAGGTTCGCCAGCTCCACCTGTTACCACTTTCTCAGGAAAGGTTTTTTCGATAATGCGAGAGTCCGGAGGGTCTGATATTTCGATTGTTGGGATTGCGATGGGAATCGCCCCATATAGTCGCAACTGGTCTGATGACTGGTTTATCTGATGTCTTGCTCTTGTAAGAACGATTCTTTTCCCCGTTAAGGGATTATGTTCTCTGGCTTTCATATCTTCTTAGCCCCTTCTGAAACTGATCGGTGTCGGCATTCTTTAGGATTGAAATAAATCCTTCGCTCCGCGAGCAATTAACGTATTAGCGGCAATTTTTCCTAGCTCTACTCCGTCATGACCGCTTCGGTCATCAGCTAAAATTATTTCGCCGTCTTCATTAGCTGCTAGGGACCTAAGACGTATCTGATTATCTTGATGAACAGCGTAAGATGCAATCGGGCTTCTACAATCAGCTCCTATTTGAGCAAGAAAAGACCTTTCTGCATCAATTTCTGCTCGGGTAAGAGAATCCTGTATATGTGATAACAGTTCATTTGTCTTATGGTCGCCTTTTCGTGTTTCTATTCCTAAAGCCCCTTGTCCAACTTGCGGGAGCATGATCTCAGGCTCAAGAATCTCCATAGCGTCGGGTGTAATTTCTAGCCGTGCCAGAGCCACTGCGGAGATTATAATAGCGTCAAAGTTTTTTGCTTTAGCTAATCGTGTTTCTATATTTCCTCGCAACTCGTGGAAATTGAGATCCGGTCGAATAGCGGCTAATTGTGCTTTCCTACGGACTGAACCTGTTGCTACATTGCCATCGACCGGTAACTCTTTAAGCGAAGAGCCTACCAGTGCATCTCTTGGGTCTCCTCGATTAGGAACTGCGATTAGTTCCAGCCCTTCAGGTGTTAGGGATGGAAGATCCTTAAGTGAATGCACTGCAAAGTCCGCTCGATTTTCTAGAACTGCGCTTTGAACTTCTTTCGCAAAAACACCCTTCCCTCCAATCTCATGTATGGGAGATGATTGATCCTTATCTCCTGAAGTAACGACAATAAGAGGCTCAACATCAACTCCGAAAGGCTCTAGGAGCAAAGCAATATGTTTTGTCTGCCATAGAGCTAAAGGACTGCCACGTGTAGCAGCGACAAGTTTCATTTTTCTAATCTACGTGATGGAAAGCTAGATGTTAAACAATTCACGTAGAGCTTCTGCAAGTCGATCCCCGCGAGGCGTTCCTGCGGCCTCGTTCATCGCGACAGTGGGTTCGTGAAGAATCTTTCCCAATATTCCTTGTGTGAGGGATTCAACAGTGTCACGCTGCTCGTCAGACAAGCCGGCAAGCCGACTTTCGAACCGTTTAAGCTCTGCTTGCCTAATTTCTTCAGCGCCATTTCGAAACCCTGCTATTAACGGAGCAACCTGGCGGGCTGACTGCTGTTCAAGGAATCGGATTACCTCTTCAGAAATAATTTCGTTTGCTGACAGGTTCGCATCTTGAATTCCAATGAGAGGGTTCTGAGCACCTAGTGACCACAGGGCATCTATATCGAGAAGAGTTATGCCATCAATGGAAGCAACAGCAGGATCTACGTCACGGGGAACAGCAATATCGACGATTAGAAGCTCGATTTCTGCTCGGTTCTCCATTATTTGTTCGAAAAGTGCATGATCAAGTAAATAAGAATCTGAAGCAGTTGAAGTTAAAAGAACGTCACAGGTGACTAGTTTTTCGTTGATCTGCTGGTACGGAACAGCATCTGCGCCAACTTGACTTGCTAGATCATTCGCTCGATCAAAGTTCCTGTTGATAAAGGAAATCTGACCGGTTTCTAATTTAGCTAGGGAGGTTGCCACACCTTGCCCGACCTCGCCAGCGCCAAGAACAAGAATCTCTTTATCTGATAAGTCCCCAAGGTGATCAAGGGCCATTTCAACGCATGCTTGTGCAACGGAAGAACGGTTCCTAGACAAATCGGTTTGTGTTCGGACTCGTTTACCAACTTCTAGGGCGCGCCGAAATACCTCATTAATTATTGTCCCACAAGTGCCTTCTTCTCGGGCGCGTTCCCAGGCTACCTTTACCTGATGCTGAACTTCATTTTCACCAACTACTGCCGAATCAAGTCCACATGTAACTGAAAAAAGGTGTTGGACAGCTTCGTCATCATAATGGGCGTAGAGATAATCGTTAAAATCTTCTGGAGCTATTTTGGCAGTATCAGCAAGAAAATCTCGGACATCCTGATAGGCGCCATGAAACTTCTCTGCATAAACGTAAACTTCGGTCCGGTTACATGTTGAGAGAACGAGAGCTTCACTAATGTTTCGACATCCGTGGACTCTCGCAAGAGCTTTTGGCAACGTTTCTTCGCCAATGGCAAACTGCTCGAAAAGATCGAGAGGCATTGTCCTATTATTTACTCCGATTACTACAAGAGACACGCTGTGAGATCCTTGATTGATTTTCTGCCCAAAGTGGGCTATTTATAGCTTCGCCGAGACTTAAGAAATCTGCCAAACTGAAATCCAATTTTTGATTACAGAATTATGTTAGATCCTTATCGCCTTGACTCTAACATACCCTGTTTTTCAGAAGGATAGGAGGCCAAACGTTAAGAATCCGACCTCTTGTTTTATCTCGCTAAAAAAAATAACTGTGTAACTGAAGCAATAAGAATCGCTGCTATTAACACAAAGACCGCAATTGTTGTAGCGTTCCTCATCGTTCTTTTCTCAACGTGACTGGGATTGCATTTCTGCGTTCATCTTCCACAGGAGTGAGTTCAACCTGCTGGCCTTCAAAAAGGCTTAGCTCCTCCGCTGCGGAGCGTCCGAACATTGCGATACTAACAAGGCCAGAGGAATCCGTAATAAGACCAATTTCAGAACTAGGGATAGCTTCAAATGTTTCAACTTTCACTACTCGTCTCGACGTTTCTCCGGATCGAAGCATGAAAGTGTCTCCAAGGTCTTGGATATCTTCTGGGGACAGGTTGAGCTGGAGGTTACCGAAACGATCTTGCCAAAGCACTTCTCCTGAAGCTACTTCTCCAGTTACTCCCCCTACTGGAAGTATGCCAGGCTGAAGAGAGTAGACAGGAACTGGGCTTCCTAATTCATCGAGAGAAACACCTAATGTTAAATGAGCAGCCACTGGCGCAAAGATGTCTCTGCCGGCGAACGTTGAGGAAAGAGCCGGTAAGTGAAAATCAGGATTATTAAGCTCTACTGCTCGAGTTGACTCTCCCAACATTGCTATTGCTGGAGGCAGTAAGCCATTATCAGGACCGACAAACACATAGTCACCTCCATTTACTTCAACCGCTACTCCCTTCCGTGAGCCTCCTACACCAGGATCAACAACTGCGAGAACAATACCTTTATCTAGGTATTGAGCTGAGCGAGCAAGCGTTAGACCCCCTGCTCGAATGTCATGAGCTTTAATATCATGGCTGATATCAATAACCTTTGAATCAGGAGCCAGCGAATGAATCACCGATTTTACAACACCTACAAATTCATCCTTGATTCCATAATCACTTAGGAAACTTATTGTAGGGTTCCGTCTGCTTGCCATGATTCAATCTTATTTGGAGAGAGGAAATTCTATACAGATTTTTTTAAGAATAAGTCAACCAGCCTGGTTGTATCGTTCTGCTAAATACTGATCTACATCCTCTTCACGAATGCGGTATGACTTACCTACTCGAGCGGCACGAATCTCGCCAGCTTTAATCAATCTATAAACTGTCATCGAAGACACTCGCATGAGATCTGCTACTTCACCTACTGTCATAAATTCTGATGAGTTCTTCGAGACGTTCGACATCTTCTTCCTTAAAGGCTGTTCGGCGTCACCTTAGGGCACTGAGAGAAAAGTGCAAATCCAACAACACATTCAAAGGAAAAATTTCTAAGACCCGAGCTCATCCGCTCTTTGTGTCGCAGCTGATACAGCGTCAAAAAGGATTTCTTGAAATCCTCGATCCTTAAAAACAGTTATTGCGGCTGCGGTGGTTCCATTTGGGGATGTGACAGCATCACGGAGTTCTTCAGGGCTTTCTTTAGAACTCATTAGAAGGATCGAGGCCCCAAGAAGTGTTTGACGCACAAGAAGATCAGCGCTTTCATGATCCAATCCTTCTTTTATTCCAGCCTTTGTCATGGCCTCGGCTAAGGCAAAAACATATGCAGGGCCGGATCCACTAACACCAGTGACAGCGTTGATCAGTTTTTCATCCAGAACGATTGTTTTACCTACAGCTGTAAAGATAGATACAGCCCATTCAACATCAGTAGAAGAAGCATAACTTCCTGGTGACAGTACTGACATTCCTTCATTGATCATTGCAGGGGTGTTCGGCATGACACGGATCACGCGTGTCTCTGGAGGGAGATAACTCTCCAGTGCCGAGAGTGTTACTCCTGCCGCAATTGAAATCAGGCGAGCAGGCAAAATTGAGGATAGTTGCTCACAAACCTTTTGTACTTGATCTGGTTTAACTGAAATAAGAACATCGCTAATTTTCTCTGGATTTTCAATGACTCTGAGATCTGGGTAGATCTCTTGCAACTGAACTCTTCGCTCCTCTAAAGGTTCTACAACTGTAATGGAATCTGATTCGGCCCAACCCGAACTGATTAAACCAGCGGCTAAGGCTTCGCCCATCTTTCCACCACCTACGATCATTAGTTCTGATGCCATATATGCAAACTAGTAGGTCAGTGACTCGAAAGGGTCATATCTCGAAAACTCTTGTGACTTTAATCAGAAGCTCTGCTTCTGAAACGGCTTGCAAAACCCAGTTGAAGCGAAGGTTTAAAACATTCCTCTACAGCTGAATATATAGTGCCTATAACCCAATCAAGAGTGTCATCATCTATGGCTTCACTACTTATTTGACCTGAAAGGTAAACCGCGTCTTCGCTACCTACACCAAAAGAAATCCCATACAGTTTTGCATTTTTCCGAAGGAGATAATGAAAAACCTCCTGTCTATTCTCTTCAGGAGAAGGCATAAAATACGTTTCGTAATGAAGGGTACGCTGGCCAAGCGTCAGAAGAACCATGGAGTTGTCTTTCTCTTCGCCAGCAATGCGAACATACCATCGTCGCTCTTGTTCATTATATTCAACCGATTGAACAAGGGTTTTGCTACTCAATTGGTTATCAAGCCAGCCTGTAATCATTTCAGTAAGTTTAGAAATCCGCTCTGGAGAAATAGGTGAGTCAGCCATTCATTTATTGGCAATCAACTAGTGCTCTAGAACTTACAGACGTGTAAAGGTTGAGTATTTGTTCAGAGGTCTTTGCCCATGAGTACTGTTTTGCTTTCTCGGCAGCGCTCATAGCCATTTCTGCTCCTTGCAGAGGATTCTCGAAAATTTGACGGGCGTAATGGGCATACAGTTTCGGATCTCGTTTATCTAGGAGATACCCCGTTATGCCGTGTATAACAAGATCTTGGAGGCCCCCAACTGATGCTGCTATAACCGGAGTTCCACATGCGGCCGCTTCAAGTGCTACTAACCCAAAGGATTCAGATTTGCTAGGAACAACCACCAGATCTGAAGCTCGATAGTAAGTGCTTAAAATGTGATGAGGTTGGGGAGGTATAAAGCGGACTTGTTTTTCAATACCTAATTCCTTAGCTCGTTGTTTGAGCTCTATTACTTCTTTCTCCCCGTGCACACCACTTGCTCCACCAATTATCAAAAGAACTCCAGTTTCTGTTTGTAGTTCTGAGAACATTTCCAGGGCTAAGCCAGCCCCTTTTAGTGGCTGTAAGCGCCCTACGTACATCACAACAGGGCCGTTGCTAATACCGATTGCAGATCGAGCGGCGTCTTGGTTGCCGGGAGCGAAGAGAGCATGTTCTACGCCGAGAGGGACTACAGCAATTCTTTCTTCAGGAGCCCCATAGAATTCCTCCAGTTGATTAGCTTCAGCAGTACTATTCGCCACAACAATGTCAGAACAATCAATAATTTCCTGTTCTTTCTTTACACGGTCGCTTGTTTCAAACTCTCCGGAGAAAATCTTAGATTTCCCTAGGGTATGGAAAGTAGTAATGAGAGGGAGACCGAGCCGATGTTTGAGGTCATGTCCTGAAACTCCAGAAAGCCAGTAGTTTGCGTGGAGAACATCAGTTTTAGGGCCAAGTAGTAAATCTCTTTCCACGCCTTCTGAGAAATCATCAACTACTTCGGGTAGTTCTTCCTTTTCTAATTCTGGGTCACCTGCATCAATATGAACTAGTCGCACTCCAGGCTCAATCATGACTTTATCGGGCAGGTCCTTTCTCCAACGACGGACATAAACTGAACACATCGCTCCGCTATGAGCTAAGGAACTGACAAGCTCCCTGATATATACATTCATCCCACCCGAGTCACCATGTCCTGGCTGGACAAATGGGGATGTGTGTAGTGACAAGACGGCTACATGCTCATTCTCGTATCTGTTCTCAGAAGTATCGTTACTATCCACTGGATTCAGACTACTACTCATTATGCTCCACCTGAAACGGGAGGAAGTATTGCGACTTCATCCCCATCAAACACTTCATCATCCTCATGGGCAGGGTTTCCATTAACCCAGATGCGACATACCGGTAGAATAGATGCAAAATCTGTACCGAATTTTTCAACTGCTAGTTGAATAACTTCACCGACAGTTTGGGCATGAAAATCTATTTGATTTTGCCCAGCAATTTCTCGGACAGACGCAAACAAACGTAAAGTAACCACAAGTAAAGACTAGCGTGTGGAGATTATGACCCGATTGTTTCTTGTCCGACATGGCCAATCAGAATGGAACGCACTTGGAAAATGGCAGGGCCAAGCAGATCCTCCTCTGAGCGAACTCGGAGCGGAACAGGCTTTCCGAGCTGCGTCTCAACTTCCTCCATTTGGTCTTTTAGCTGCTTCAAGCTTGCGAAGAGCTACACAAACAGCAAACATTTTTGCTGATGCGACGTCTTGGAACCCTAATGAGATCGTTATCGAAGACCGAATTAAGGAAAGGGACGCTGGGGCATTTAGCGGCCTTACAAGAGCCGAAATTGACGAACAATTCCCTGGTTATCTGGGAAATGATATTTGGCCAGACGACTGGGAATCAGATAGTGATCTAATAGACCGTCTTCTAGCCGGATTAGAGAGGGTCATAACTTTTTTGGACGAATCTTCGAATACCGAATGCAAAGACGTTGTAGCTGTCTCTCATGGAGGTTGTATCTATGCACTAGAAACTCTTTGTGGAGAGAAATACGAACGTATACCTAACCTTGCAGGAAGATGGTTTGAAATATCTGGAGGGGGAATAACTCTTGGTGAACGAATGCATCTTCTCCCTCCAGAAGAGGAAACACTCGCTGGCCACCTTGTAATCTAGTACCTCCGGTGGGATTCGAACCCACGATCTTCGGATTAAAAGTCCGCTGCCTTACCAGGCTTGGCTACGGAGGCATATTTTAACTCATCGAATTGAAGAGTCTAACGATTCTATTAGCCTCCCCTCTATATGATACGAATTGGCTTTGAAAGTTTCTAATTAGTTTCTCTATCTATCGTGTCGAGTATCTGGCAAGGATTGAGATTCTTAAGAGCTAAAACCCTGTGAATGCTATTAAAAACTGAATTTCTCTTTAGCTCACCAGCTTCGATGCTTTGCTCAATACGATCTAATACCTCAGAAGCTTGCTGTGGGTCTGAAATCATAACAATGTCGACACCGGCAGTGAGCGCCATGACAGCTGCTTCTTGTACTGTCCATCTCGCTGTAATTGCGCCCATCCCTAATGAGTCAGTAAATATCAACCCGTTGAAAGCAAGTTCGTCTCGTAAGAGATCCTCTACGGCTGCGCTAGACAGGGAGGCTGGGAGGTCACCAGTTAAGCCAGGAACCACTAGATGGCCCATCATGACGGCATGACTGTCATTTAACAGGTCTTGGTATGGAAGCAGATCTACTTCTCGTAAGATTTCAATGCTCGGTGTTGTAGCTAATCCCAGATGACTATCTTGAGAAGCACTCCCATGACCGGGGAAATGTTTTAGAACTGGCACGATGCCTGCTTGTTCAAGTCCTGAAATAACAGCTCCAGCGTTACGAATTACTGACTGTGGATCATTTGAAAATGATCTATCGCCTATTCCGGGGCCTTGCCCTACATCCACAACGGGGGCTAAAGCTATGCTAACCCCTAAATCCAACAAGCCTCTCCCATATTCAAGGAACATCTGTTCAATGTCTTCTAGGGGCATCGATGCCAATTCTGCAGCTGACGGTAATCTTCCAAATTCAGCCCGGAGTCTTTGGACCCGTCCTCCTTCCTCATCAGATGCAATCAGCAAGGGAAAAGGGTCAGCGGATACGTTTTCTAAAAAGCCTTCAATTTCTTGTCTATTTGGCGACCCCAGAATCCCCATGAATCCTATTTCATGATTTTCTGACAGCTCAGTGACTAGAGAGAAATCAGTAGGATATGCAAGCGTCATAATAAGTTGCCCCAGCAACGACCGAATCGGAATTTTAGAGAAACACTCCTCTTCTGGCGTGACAGTCGGTTCAGGCGTGACAGTCGGTTCAGGCGTGACAGTCGGTTCAGGCGTGACAGTCGGT
>PBIQ01000013.1 GCA_002720485.1 Acidimicrobiaceae bacterium | reverse complement strand
TTTGTTCCTTGAATATGGCTCATGTCAAAACACTCAATCCTCAGTGGGGCATTTGGCAAATTCAAGTACTGTTGGAGTTCACTTAAAGCTCGTGATCTGGTGTTGTGATCGGTTGCTCGTTTCAATCGGTTGCGCTGAAAGGAATCTCGGGCGTTTATGGTGACAGTCTCCATCAGAGAACGCTTATCGCCTCGGAGAGGGACAGAGATCTGAACTTTTGATCCGCGCAATTCACTTAACCAGCTCTCGAAGAAGACCTTATTTTCAGGCAGTTCTGGCACGAAGACCCTCTTGGGGTATCCCATCGGACTCTTTTCTATATAAATTTTTTCTAATACTTTTGCTACTAGAGCTTCGCCAGTCATTTCTTGGGTTTTGTCTACTGTCAGGGCTCGCTGCCCCATTACTTTTCCTTTTCTTATCAAAAACGCATGGACAGATGCACCTAGTTCATCCTGCTGTACTCCCAGCACATCAAAGTCTTCAGACCTTGTCCCCACCATGAGCTGTCGTTCAGCAGCTTTTTGGACGTTCAGTAAATTATCTCTTAGGCGCGCCGCTCGCTCGTATTCCTGCGCTGACGATGCGCTTTCCATTTCTTTTTTCAAAGCTGATAGGACATTTTCAGTGTCTCCTTCAAGGAATTGCAGAAGCTCTGTAACAAGATTCTGATATCCCTCTTCTGTCACCTCGTCGACACAGGGGCCGCAGCATTTCTTTATGTGAAAATCCAAACAGGGTTGTCCTAAACGTTCATGCCTTCTGTATTTTGCATCTGAGCATGTCCTCAATGGAAATGTCCGTTGAAGCAAATCGAGAGTATCTCGGATTGCTCCAACATCTACGTATGGACCAAAGTACCTGTTCGCTTTCTTTAGCTTGCCTCGGATTAGTGTTGCTCTCGGCCATTTATCACTAACTGTCACTGCCAGATAGGGATAGCTCTTGTCATCACGAAGCCGGACGTTATAGCGAGGTTGATGCTCTTGGATAAGATTATGTTCAAGCATGAGGGCTTCTGCCTCGTTAGTGACCTGAATCCAATCCAGGCTTTGTGCTTCTTCGAGCATCTGCTGTGTACGGATTGGAAGATTGCTCAACTGTTGAAAGTAGCTATTTAAACGATTTCTAAGTGACTTTGCTTTCCCTACATAGAGAACTCTTCCTTCTTTATCCTTGAAGAGATATGATCCAGGTCTCGAAGGAATACTCTGGGAAGGTGGTCTTTGTATCATCAGCTGGCTCTTTGTTTGGATTTTTTGAAAGTTGAACCCCTTATAGAGTACCAGCGTTCTCAAGTATGGGCTTTAGGAATTGTCCCGTGAAACTTTCATCTGTTTTGGCAACAAGTTCAGGAGGTCCTTCCGCAACTATCTCTCCCCCTTCGTCCCCTCCTCCTGGTCCAAGGTCAATTATCCAATCGGCTGTTTTTATAACATCTAAGTTGTGCTCGATTATCAGGACGGTGTTTCCCTGATTTACGAGTCGGCCGAGGACAGTCATTAACTTTCGAACATCTTCGAAATGTAAACCTGTTGTTGGTTCGTCAAGGATATACATGGTGTGGCCAGTCGACCGCTTTGCTAATTCGGTCGCAAGTTTCACTCGCTGGGCTTCTCCGCCCGAAAGTGTCGGCGCCGGCTGCCCCAAACGAACGTAGCCTAACCCTACATCCACAAGCGTCTGCATGTGTCGAGCGATTGGTGGCTGGTTTGAAAAGAACTCGAGTGCTTCTTCGCACGATAAGCCAAGTACCTCTGCAATGTTTTTTCCCTTGAATTCAATCTCTAAAGTGTCTCGGTTGTATCTGGCCCCGTTACAGATCTCGCATGGAACGTATACGTCAGTGAGGAAGTGCATTTCAATCTTTATCGTTCCATCTCCTGAACAAGCTTCGCACCTGCCTCCCTTGACATTGAAGGAGAATCTTCCCGGAAGATATCCCCGTACTTTAGCTTCTTGGGTTTTTGCGAAGAGTTTTCTAATGTGGTCAAACACTCCGGTGTAGGTTGCAGGATTTGATCGAGGTGTTCGCCCAATTGGTTGTTGGTCTATGTTGATTATTTTGTCGAGGCTTTCAAGTCCTTCTACTTTTCGATGTAGGCCTGGCGGTGTTTTTGCCTTATAGATATGCTGCATCAGCGCTTTATGTAAGATGTCGCTAACCAAGGTAGATTTTCCTGAACCTGAAACGCCGGTAACAGCAACGAAGCAGCCTAACGGTATTTCTACGTCAATTTCTTTCAAGTTGTGTTCTCGGGCGCCTCGTATAGTGATCCAGTCATCACCTGTTTTTCTCCTAAGCGCAGGAACTGGTATTTCTCTTTTTCCACTCAGATATTTACCGGTAATGGAAGCAGCGTTCTTCTTAAGCTGAGCCACTGTTCCGGAATGAACTACTTGACCACCATGTTCGCCGGCACCTGGACCTATATCTACGACGTGATCTGCTACCCGTATGGTATCTTCATCGTGTTCAACGACGATTACCGTATTGCCTAGGTCGCGGAGACGTTGAAGGGTTTCGATCAGGCGTTTGTTATCGCGCTGATGTAGGCCAATTGATGGTTCGTCTAAGACATACAGAACGCCGACTAGTCCAGATCCGATTTGCGAAGCTAGCCTTATCCGCTGCGCTTCTCCTCCTGACAAGGTGCTTGCAGCCCTATTCAATGAGAGGTAGTCAAGCCCTACATCAAGAAGGAATCCCATTCGCGCGTTGATTTCTTTCAGTACTTGTGATGCTATGATCTGGTCCCTATCTCCTAGCTCCAGCCCTGCAAGATATGCAGCAGATTCTTTAATGCTCATACTGCAAATAGTGGCAATATTTGTTTCGTTGATTGTTACAGCCAGCGACATGGGCTTTAAGCGAGCACCTTCACATGTAGAACAGGGGACTTCTCGCATGTAGCCCTCTATCCATTCTCGCTGGCGTTCACTGTCCGCTTCGGAGTGCCGTCTTTTTAACCACTTAATGACTCCCTCAAAGTTCGCATTAAAGGTTCTTGTTCGACCATACCGATTCGTATAGGTAACTTTTGTACGTTTCTTGCTTCCTCCATGAAGGATCAGTTTCTTGGACTTTGCGGGTAGTTTCTCCCATTCCTTGTCCATGGGAATTCCATGATCATCGGCGACTGATTTGAGTAAGAGCTGGAAATATTTACTTCGGCCTCTTGCCCATGGGGCAACAGCTCCTTCTAAAAGTGTTAACGAGGGATCCGGAATGACGAGTTGAGGGTCAACCTCGAAGGTCGTTCCTAAGCCGTCACAAGCAACACATGCTCCATATGGCGAGTTAAAGGAAAAGTTTCTTGGCGCTAATTCTTCAAATGACTTCCCATCGCTAGGGCGGCTGAAGTGCTGTGAGAAGGTCAATAATTCTTCTGGCTCGCCTTCTTTAAACACCTCTACTTGAGCTATTCCCTCTGTTAGCCCTAGCGCCGTTTCAATTGAATCTGTCAATCTTCTCTCGATACCATCTCTCAACACTAAGCGATCAACGACGACGGAAATATCGTGCATTTCATATCGTTCAAGCTGCAATTTCGGCGTACCATCTTCGTTTGTTCCAGCGACGTCTTCTAATTCGACGGTTACGCCATCGATAATTGCTCGCGTATAGCCTTGTTTAGCTAGATCTGTAACTAAAGTGTCATACGTTCCTTTCCGTCCTCGAACGATTGGGGCGAGGACTCTGAATCGAATCCCATTCTCAAGTCCAAGAACTCTGTCGACTATTTGCTGGGGGGTTTGGCGGACAAGCCGCTCTCCTGTTTCTGGATCATGTGGTATCCCTATACGCGCGAAGAGCAGTCGGAGGTAGTCATAGACCTCGGTGATTGTCCCAACAGTAGATCGCGGATTACGGCTGGCGCTTTTCTGGTCAATGGAGATCGCTGGAGACAGTCCTTCAATAAAATCAACGTCGGGTTTATCCATCTGCCCAAGAAACTGCCGAACGTATGCTGACAAGGATTCAACATATCGTCGTTGACCTTCGGCATAAATGGTATCGAACGCAAGGGACGATTTTCCTGATCCAGATATTCCGGTAAAGACTACGAGCTTGTCACGAGGAAGGTCTAAGTCAATTCCGCATAAGTTGTGCTCTCTCGCCCCACGAATGATTAGTTTTGCAGCCACATAGATAATCTAACCAACTCATAGGGAAAGGTCAGCACTGGACATAGATTTCCTGAATGCTTTCTTTAGAGTACTGTCGAAGGATGAAGTCAATAATTCTAGTTCATGGTGCATGGCATGGATCCTGGTGCTGGGAGCTTGTGGAGTCGCGAATGAGCGGAAACGGCTTCAACGTTTCTAGCGTGGATTTACCATTTACTGGCCTCCACGACGACGCTGCGTTCTTATCAAATGTTTTGGATGATGCTGATGGAGAGGTGATTCTTGTTGGACATAGTTATGGCGGAATGGTTATCTCTAACGCTGCCGAAGGCAAGAATAACGTCTCTCATCTTGTTTATTTGTGTGCCATCCTCCTAGAAGATGGCATGAGCATGGGACCGTCTTCTGATCCCTCCCAAGAATCAAAGATAAAAATAGAAGTCGATGAAAATTTACTTTCAATCGTAAAGCGAGATGCAGTTATACCTGCTTTCTATAAAGATGTTGATTTGCAAATAGCTCGAGATGCGATAAATCTACTCCGTCCATTCCCAATAGACTCCGTGAACGTTGGTGTGGGAGAAGCATGGCGTGAGCATCCGACGACATATGTTTTGTGCAGAAATGACGATGCGATAAACCCTCAGACGCAACGTGAAATGTCAGCGCTTGCTGACACAGTTGTAGAGTGGGACTGTGGCCACTCTCCGTTTTTCAGTGATCCCGATCTGGTATGTGACCTTTTGGGCCAACTAGCGAAATAAGCCCGCTTCTTCGAAGCCTTTCGCCCCAATGACCCATAAATTAAACATCATCGCGAAAAAGCTTGGGGTCGAATTCCGCGCCGCTCCTGATCAGGGCTGCCTTCCATGAAGGGCTAAACCGTAGAGCCCATCTAAGAGCGCGCACTAGCCTTTTCCCAGCTTGCAAATAGAACCTCGAAGGCGTTAATCCCAATGTCTCTTGAAGTTGAGGCTCGACCGTTGTGGCAGCAGCGCGTTGAAGTATCCGATAACCAAGAAGCTCCGCTCGTCCTAAGGGGGGATCTTGGAGAAATTCTATAGCTTCACGCATAGCTTCTGATCTTGCTATATCTGGATGAGTTGTAATCCAAGTCCTTAGTTCCTTAGCTGTTTTAGGCAATGGAGATGCTCCCATTTTTTCTCCGATGAGAGATTGCTCCGCAACAAATCTGTTTGCTTCTTCTTCTGTCATTGGCCGTTTGAATACTTGGAAAGCGTGAAGGAAAGAATGAGTTAACGTGTTATGCACCCACGCCCCATATTCCGGAGTAGAAGCGCTGTACTGTCGACCACGTTCTGAAGTTCCGTTTACCCCCATGTGGGCGCGACGTACCATTTTCACTGCATGCTCGGTTTCGGGGAGTGCCCCATATGTCATTGAAGTAACATAAAACGCTGTTCTGCTTAGACGACCTAAAGGGTCTTCTCTGTATGCTGAGTGCTCTGCTACTCCAGCGGCTACTTCTGGATGCGCCGCCTGCACCATCAATGCGCGTATCCCCCCCACAAAACTTGAAACATCGCCAAGCACCTCCCAGCTAACTGACCCTGGCCCAAAAAGCCCATGGTCTCCTTGATGCAAACTAGTGTTCTCTAAGGGCTTTTCGCTATGCGAAAAGAGGTCAACGACCTTTGCAGTAACTCTTGCTTTTAACCCCATAGGGCTCCTATCGGCTCTCTCTACGACGCTAGTGTATGGCTACATGCTTGGACTAAGCATAGGAGATTTGCTACCTAAGACATGTCTCGCAGTTCGCGCTTCAGATCACGAACTTCGTCGCGTAATCTCGCAGCATATTCAAATCGAAGTTCGCCCGCTGCAGTATTCATTTCATCCTCTAGAGTCAGAATTAGACGTTGAAGCTGGTCTTCTGGCATTTCTCTTGAATCCTCGATGATTCTTCGCTGGCTGTCCATTCTCCTTGAACGACTGTTGGCACCAGGAACGGGAGCTCCAGACGCATCTGGGCGAATCATTGCAAGAATATCTGTAACGGCCTTACGAATTGTTTGTGGGTCAATTCCATGTTTTTGGTTGTGTTCAATCTGGATTTTTCTTCGTCTATTCGTTTCAGATATTGCCCGTTGCATCGAGTCTGTAACTTGATCTGCATACATGACAACTTGGCCGGCTACGTTTCGTGCAGCTCTACCTATTGTCTGTACTAACGAAGTTTCACTTCTAAGAAAGCCCTCTTTGTCTGCATCTAATATGGCAACAAGCGATACTTCAGGGAGGTCAAGTCCTTCACGAAGTAAATTAATCCCCACAAGTACATCAAACTCGCCTAATCGAAGGTCGCGAAGTATTTCAATACGTTCAAGAGTGTCAATATCACTATGGAGATAGCGAACACGAATTCCAATTTCAAGAAGATAGTCAGTGAGATCCTCAGACATTTTCTTAGTCAAAGTTGTAACTAACACACGTTCACCTCTTGAAATTCGACCATTTACTAATTCGATAAGGTCATCTATCTGCCCCGATGTCGGTTTAACAATAACCTCAGGATCAACCAGCCCTGTGGGTCGTATTATTTGTTCGACGACTTGTTCAGAGACTTCCAATTCGTGCTTTCCGGGTGTAGCTGAAAGGAACACAACCTGATTTAAGCGCTCCATAATTTCATTAAATTGAAGAGGGCGGTTATCTGCAGCTGATGGAAGACGAAATCCATGTTCAATAAGAGTTTCTTTTCGACTCCGATCACCGGCATATTGTCCATGAAGCTGCGGAACTGCTACATGAGATTCATCCAACACACATAGAAAATCATCGGGGAAATAGTCAAGCAGGGTATACGGAGGATCACCATGTTGGCGCCCATCAATGTGCATCGAATAATTTTCAATTCCACTGCAGAATCCAACCTCACCCATCATTTCAAGATCATGTTCTGTTCGCATGCGAAGCCGTTGCGCTTCAAGCAGTTGATCATTTGCAGTAAACTTTTGCAATTGCGATTGCAGTTCTTCTTCAATCCCACCAATAGCCCTCTTAAGACGTTCAGCGCTAGCAGCGTAATGGGTTGCTGGAAAGATGATGATTTCATCTACTTCGGAGACCTTTTCTCCTGTCAGAGGATCAATAAATCTAATCCGGTCTACAGAATCCCCGAAGAATTCTATTCTTACCACATTTTCTTCATAAGCAGGATGGATTTCAATTGAATCTCCCCGCACCCGAAAGTTACCTCGAACAAGGTTTACATCATTGCGATCATATTGCATACCTATCAACTGTTGGAGGACGTCTCGCTGGTCATATTCTTCGCCAGACCTAACGACCAGAAGCTGTGTCATATATTCCTGTGGAGACCCAAGTCCGTAGATGCAAGAAACTGACGCAACGATAATGGTGTCTCTACGCGTTAACAGCGCCGATGTTGATGCATGCCTCAGCCTGTCTATTTCATCATTCACTGATGAATCTTTTTCTATGTACGTATCGCTTGCCGGCATATAGGCTTCAGGTTGGTAGTAGTCGTAGTAACTAACGAAGTACTCGACGCGGTTATTGGGAAAAAATTCTCTAAGTTCATTTGCGAGTTGAGCGGCTAGTGACTTGTTCGGAGCTATTACCAAAGTCGGGCGTTGTGTTTTTTCTATAGTCCAAGCAATTGTTGCGCTTTTCCCAGATCCTGTGATTCCTAAAAGCGTCTGGTATCGTTTCCCTTCAATAATGCCATCCGATAATTTTTGTATTGCCTGGGGTTGATCTCCAGCGGGTCTAAAGTCTGCCTCGACTTTAAATGGAACTCCAGATGAACGTTCGACCATTACTGGATCATAGCCAAATCATTCTTCGGAAACGAGTGAAGTCATCCAGTACCAGCACTCCTCTATTTGAGGTTCGAGTGATGCATTATCTCCATTATTATCGATCACGAAATCTGCGAATTTAAGTCGTTGATCTCGACTGGCTTGCTTATCGATTCTTGCCCATGCGTCATCGTCTCTGAAACCTCTAAATTCGACTAGTCGGGATACAGCAGTTTTCTCATCGCAATCAACGACGATTTTCCCAGCGAATTCTTCATATTCTTTTCGAGCGAGATTACCTTCCGGAGTTACCAGCAGCGGAATATCTATTAGAACAATTTGTCCTTGGCGAACAAAGTCGTCTCTTCTTTTTTTCATCTCTTCACCTACGGCTGGGTGAACAATTTTGTTTAGCCTTTCGAGCTCCTCAGTGTCAGAAAAAGCTATATCAGCAAGCTTCTGTCTATCTAGTTCACCATTCTTAGTGACAATGACGTCTCCAAATGCCTGGACAAGATTGACGAATATTTCGCCGCCTGGTTGTTGCAAATCTCGAACTACCTCATCGGCGTCGACTAATTTCGCTCCCTTTGTCTCTAGGGCAGCTGAAACAGTTGACTTTCCTGAACCGATGCCTCCAGTTATCGCGAATTCCGCCATTTGCAGTGTGGGGAGTTACTCTGGTAACTCTTCTGCGTCTTCAACGCCAGCGTCTCCCATGAGTCGGGCTTGCTCGCTTTGCTCATACGCAGACCACGCCTCATCAAGTTCGGCGGCAGCTTCAGGATCTAATTCGATAGCTGTACCAATGTAGTTTCCTTCGGTGTCGTAATTCTGCTCTCCGAAGTGCTCTTGGTACTCTTCTGCCACGACACCTCCCTCGGCAGCTTGCTTGACGGAAAGACTTATCCTTCTTCTTTCAAGGTCTACCTCGATGATTTTGACCCATAGTTCTTCGCCTGGAGTAACCACTTGCTCCGGAAGCTCAACATGATGCTCAGACATTTCTGAGATGTGAACCAGACCCTCAATGTTGTCACCTACTTGAACAAAGCTGCCGAATGGCACTAGCTTAGTCACCCGCCCATAGACAAGTTCACCTACACGGTGACTGTCGGCAAATTCTTTCCATGGGTCCTTCTGCGTTGCTTTTAGCGATAGGCTTATGCGCTCACGGTCAAGGTCCACTTCGAGAACTTCGACGTCGACTTCATCTCCGATGGTCACAACTGCCGATGGGTGGTCCACATGCTGCCAAGAGAGCTCTGATACATGGATGAGCCCATCCATTCCGCCTAGATCAACGAATGCACCAAAGTTCACGACCGAGGAGATAACGCCTTTTCGTCGCTCCCCTGGTTTGAGCAGATCCAAGAACTCTTCACGCTGTTCCTTTTGTGTCTCTTCAAGAAAAGCCCTGCGAGACAGTACAACGTTATTTCGATTTTTATCTAATTCAATTATTTTTGCTTCGAGCTCCATTCCGATATAGGGCTGAAGATCTCTCACTCTTCGAAGTTCCACTAAAGATGCTGGGAGAAAACCTCTTAAGCCGATATCGACTATCAACCCGCCTTTGACTACTTCAATAACGAGCCCCTTAACCATGCCGTCGGCCTCTTTGACTCTTTGGACATCGCCCCATGCTTTTTCATACTGTGCCCTTTTCTTCGAAAGGATTAGGCGACCTTCCTTATCTTCTTTCTGGATAACTAGGGCTTCGAGCTGATCTCCTAATGAAACTAGCTCACTTGGAGGTACATCATTTCGAATCGATAGCTCTTTTCTAGGGATAACTCCTTCTGATTTAAATCCGATGTCTAACAGAACTTCCTCTCTGTCGATTTTGACTACGCTGCCAGCTACAAGCTGACCATCTTCGACTTGGACCATGGACGCCTCAAAGGCGTCTTCTAATGTTTGGCTTCCTAAGTCATTAACCGCTATTTCTCGCGGAGTGTAATCTTCTGGCAATATGTTGGTTTCTGTATTTGTATCGGACATTGGGTTGTTTCTCTAGACAATAAGGACAATCCGCCTGAGCGGCTAGCAGGAATTTCTGCAGTTCGATGCTGGATAATCAGCAACTTATTCAGGCTATCAGTAGCTATTGCAGTGGCAACCACGTTGGAACTAGAAAGGGGATTTATCTTTGAGCTATTAATAGTATTTCTGGGTCATCAATGTTCAATGGTTCTGCCCGATATTTCCCAGGAGACACGGAATACATCGAACGTAGCGTTAACCCAGCTTTCTCTATCAGGAGACGCAGTTCACGCGGGGTAAAACAACTGGTTAGCAGTTTTCTTTCGATTTCCTCTCCGTCTTGATTCCGGATCCTGGTTATCTCGCTATTTACCCCTTGCGCAGGGAAAAAAGTATCTCTCTCTTCAAGGTACTGCACTTGGAAATATGATGAGAACGCTGTCAGGGCTATCTTCCCTCCGGGCTTTAGTGCATCTGCCATCTTCCCAAGAATCACCCCGTCTTGATCCTGAGAGGTGATGGAAGCATTGGGGTCACCAGCTAGACCAAATGCCCCTTGGCACAATGAAATAACAGCATCGTATTCGTTGAAAAACGTCATTTCTCTAGCGTCGACCCGTTCAAAGGTTGTTCCTTTAGGCGCTCGCTCATTTGCAATATCAATAAATGCTTGACTGATGTCAATCCCATGAACCTTTATTCCAAGCTCAGCAAGATAATGTGAGTGCCGTCCTGGCCCACATCCAACATCAAGAAGTCTCATTCCAGCTTTAAGGTTGAGTTCTGAAACAAGGAATTCTACTTCCTGCTTGGTTCCTTTAGTAAATGAATAGTTAAGGTATGCCTCCCCCATATGGTCGGCGAGCCCTTCAAACCAATGATCGTTCATGTCTGACAATCATTCCTGAGATTTTGCACTATTTCGCATCAGCCCAACTTTGGCCGGAACTGATATTGACCTCCAGAGGCACTAGAAGGTCAAAGGCTGCGCTCATTATCTCAATAGTTATGTCCTGAACTTTTGAAAGCTCCTTTGTTGGGCATTCCAGAATAACTTCATCATGAACTTGAAGAACGATCCTGCTCTTTAATTGTTCCTCCATGATTCTCTTATCAAGATTTACTAAAGCCACTTTGAAAATATCTGCCGCTAAGCCTTGAATGCCGGCATTCATTGCTTGACGTTCAGCGGCTTGACGTATCCTGAAGTTGTCTGAAGTTAACTCTGGAATACGGCGACGCCGGCCGAACAATGTCTCCGTATATCCTTTATCTCTGGCTTCTTGAACAGTTTCTTCCATATAGCTCTTCACAGAAGGGAATGCCGCGAAATAGGCGTCTAGTATCCCTGATGCTTCTTTGTTTGAAATTCCCAAGCGCTGTGCTAGACCATAGGCTTCCATCCCATATGCAAGGCCGTAGCTAACCATTTTGGCCTTTGATCTCTGCCCACTCGTTACCTCATCTTGGGCTACTCCAAAAATCTGTGACGCTGTCGCTGTATGAATGTCCCGACCTTCAGTAAACGCACTTATTAGGCCAGTGTCTTCAGCCAAGTGGGCTATGCAGCGAAGTTCTATTTGGTTGTAGTCAGCAACGATGAGACCCCAGTCTTTAGGTGCTACAAAAACTTCACGGAAAACTCTGCCTCGTTCTGTCCGAACAGGAACGTTATGCAAATTAGGCGCGTCTGAACTCAATCTTCCTGTTCTCGCTACTGTCTGATTGAAAGTTGCTCGTATACGATTTCCCTCACCCACTTCGTTTAGCAGTCCCTCTCCATAGGTAGAGCGGAGTTTCTCAACCTCTCTATATTCCATTAGAGATTCGATTATCGGGTGGTCTCCTCTCATTTTCTCTAAAGTTTGTGCATCGGTGCTGTAACCAGTCTTTGTTTTCTTCACAGGAGTTAACCCGAGATTCTCAAATAAAATAACTTGGAGTTGCTTGGTTGAATTCACATTAAATTCTTCACCCGCCAGGTCGTGAATGACTTTTTTCAGCTGGTCTGTCTGGGCGACCAGTTCGTCTCTTAAGGCAGTCAATCTATCCACATCAACACCTATCCCAAGGTGCTCCATCCTGGCCAACACTCCAATGAGGGGAAGCTCAATTGTCTGGTTCAAACCAGACAACCCCTGTTGCTCCAGAGCTTCCGACAGCGGTTGACAAAGCATGCCGCAAAGTATTCCTTCTCCCGCAGCAGACTGCCACGGAAGAGAGGACGACCCTGACAAATCTAGCTGACCATCGGATATTTCTTCTGAGGCTGCGAATGCGACATCAGCATATCTGGAGGCCAACTCATTAACTGAATATGAAGCTTCAGCTGGATTGATAAGGTACGCAGCTATTTGAGTGTCGAGATGAATATTGTTTACGTGGATCTCTTGATCCAGCAGTTCACGGATCAAGGCCTTAATGTTATGCCCAACAACGCCTTTACTCCTATCAAATAAACTCTGAAGAGCAGAACTAACTTCCTCTTCAGTAAGTAGTTGCATCGAGATTGCAACAACTTCTCCCCCTTCTAGATCCTGAACTATGCAGATTCCATCGAGGACCTGCACGCTTTTACCCGCAGCCCAAATTCCTGAAATGAGTACCTGTTCCTCAGGAATGCTTGATATCGCCTCTAGAGCCTCTTCCACGGATTCCGGCTCATTAACCTCGATGCTTGGCAAGATGCTCAGAGAGCTGGCCTCTCCTAGATCGATATTAAATACCTCCGATAGGCGAGTAAAAACTGTTCGTAGCTCCAAAGATTCAAAGAATCGGGTTACTTCTCCGTGGTCGATTGGATTAAGTAGTAGGTCCTCAACAGTAATCGGAAGTTCCACATCTCGAATAAGTGCCATTACTTCTACATTCTGACGAACTGTATTTTCGTACTTTTCAAGATTGTCTCGAAGTTTTGGTTTCTGGTCTTCAAGTGACCCGTAAATACCGTCGAGTGTCTGGTAGGCATTAACTAATTTCGCAGCGGTTTTTTCTCCAACCCCTGGAACGCCAGGTAAGTTGTCCGACTTGTCTCCTCGTAATGCTGCGTAGAGGACATAATCCTTTGGATATACGCCTGTCCGCTCCCAAATTCCGTCTTCGTCATAGAGGACATAATCGGAAACTCCTCGTCTGTTATAGAGAACTCGAATATATGGATCCTCTACTAGTTGGTAACTGTCTCTGTCGCCTGTAACCACAATAACTTGAACAGAGCTATCTCGAGACTGCGTAGCCAACGTCGCTAGAATGTCATCCGCCTCAAATCCTTCTTTATCTACTACTTGAATTCCTAAAGCAGGCAGGATCTCTTTGACCAGTGCAAGCTGCTCATATAAGTCATCGGGAGCTTTTTCGCGGCCGGCCTTATAGGTTGGGATTTTTTCATGGCGAAATGTAGGGGAAGGAAGATCAAACGCTACGGCTATACCTTCTGGCTCTTGATCTTTTATTAAATTGATAAGCATCGTAGAGAACCCATGGATAGCTCCGGTCGCTTGCCCAGCTGATGTTCTCATATCTGCTTCTCGTAATGCAAAATAGGCTCGATATACAAGGGAGTTGCCATCTATTAGCAGAACCTTTTCCATCTCTAGAACTTAGCCACTTGATGAGCCCTGTGATGGCATTACTTAGGAATTGTCCTTTCGAGGACTTCTCGAGCTTAGTTTCGCTCAGAAATCTGATCTAATAACTTGTTTTGCAAGTTCTCGATCTTTGAGATTTCGATTTCAAGTTCAAGCAAGTGTCGACGCATTGACTCAGCATGTTTTCTGGCTTCTCGATATTCCTTATCTGCGATAGGAGTTTCGGAAACGAGCGAGCGAATACGAGCATCTTCCGCTTCATGATCTAGGTGCGATAGTTGCTCTTCGGTTACTTGACGATCCACCTGTAACCGCTTTAATTGGTTGCTTGTATCTACAAGACGGCTTTGGAGCATTTTATTTCCCACAACAATATCTTAATTGACAAAATGGAAATCTTGATGAGTATACGGTGCTGATCACTAAAGAGAGTGCCCGGGGCGGGACTTGAACCCGCACTCCCCGAAGAGAAGGGGATTTTGAATCCCCCGCGTCTGCCAATTCCGCCACCCGGGCAGGTTTTAACACAGTAGTGCGTCGATAAGCGTACCGTACTCCCAGTAAAACAGGTATAAAAGTAGATTATTTGTTTGATACGGCATTTAAGTGCTAAATATCCATATACGAAAGGCAAACTCTATCAATCGCTATTCTGGCCTTTCCAGTGCTCTACTCTTAAGGTAGCGAGGCTTAAATGATGTTAATAAAACTCAAAGAACAATTCCGAAAAGTTCATAAATCTGTTAAGAGCGTGGCTATTGTTGTAGCACTGACTGAAGCGTTAAAGACGGAGCCTATGCCATGATCGTTTTCACCTACCCGGGCCAGGGATCGCAAAAAACAGGCATGGGTGCGGAATGGCTCGATCACCCTTCCTGGGAGTTAGTGACGGAAGCAGCTGATTTAACTGGAAGAGATCTAAATGCGCTACTTCTTGAAGCCGGAGATGAGGAATTAACACAGACCCGGAATGCCCAATTAGCTACATTCCTTGTCTCTATGGTGGTTTTTGATGCTGTCCAGCGGACCGGTGTAGATGCTGCTGCCCATGCTGGCCACAGCCTAGGTGAATATTCAGCACTAACGGCGTCTGGATCTCTTGATTTCGAGGATGCTGTATTGCTCGTCTCCGAACGAGGGGAAGCCATGCAAGTATGCGCAGAAACCCACGAAGGGACAATGGCAGCCATACTCGGTTTGGACGACGACCTAGTAGAAAGCGCCTGCCACCGGGTCGACGATGATGTCTGGGTTGCAAACTTCAATGCCCCAGGTCAAGTGGTGATAGCTGGTTCCCCATCGGGTGTCGAAGCGGCGTCAGTCGTTGCTAAGGACATTGGCGCAAAACGCGCTATGCGACTCCCAGTTTCCGGAGCATTCCATACCCCGTTCATGGAGCCAGCTAGAGACCGACTTAGAAAAGCTATCGACAGGACAGACTTTAGAGCCCCTGATCGGCCCGTATATGCAAATGTGGACGCTCTAGGCCATGAAGATGAAAACGACTGGCCTGCATTGCTTTCTTCTCAACTGACCAGCCCTGTTCGTTGGAGGCAAACTCTCCATCAACTTGAAGGGGCTGGCTTTACAACTTTCGTAGAAGTAGGACCCGGAGCTGTTTTAACTGGAATGGCGAAGAGAACAGTGAAGGACGCTACTGTTCTGACAATCAATGCCCCCACTGATATTGACAAACTTCTTGAGCATGTCAGCGGGCAGCAAACATCTGCCACCGAAGCCCTAGAAGGTGAACATCTTTTCGCAACTGAACGCCTAGTGGTAAGCCCCTGTGCAGGTGTTTTTACACCCTCTAACGGTGACCTTACCGGTCAGAGCATCAATGCCGGATTCCTCATAGGGCACGTAAACGATACCGAGGTCCGAAGTCCATTCGCCGGCGAACTACAAGGCTTCTTGGCAGTAGACGGTGAACGCGTAACATCAAGTCAGCCTATTGCTTGGCTGCGTAAAGCAAATGAATAAAGGCTCAGAAGAACACTTAGGTATGAGAATCTCTGGATGGGGTGTTGCCCTACCAGAAAGGATCGTAACAAATGATGAACTATCTCAAACTCTTGATACAAGCAATGAGTGGATCCTAGAGCGCTCCGGTATCGCTGAAAGACGGATAGGAGGATCCACTGGAAGCCTAGCCGTGGAAGCAGGAAAATTAGCTTTAAAGTCAGCTGGAGTGGGGCCAGAGGCAATTGATCTTCTTATAATCGCCACCACAACCCCTGATGATCAGATTCCGGCTACATCTAGCAAGGTCCAGCATGAACTAGGCCTGTCATGCGGAGCCATGGATATAAATGCTGCCTGCAGCGGGTTCGTGTATTCTCTCGTGACTGGATGTAGCTTCCTTCAGGCAGGTTGTAATAGGGTTCTATTGATCGGAGCCGAAACTCTTAGCCGCTTCACTAACTGGGAGGACCGATCTACAGCGATTCTCTTTGGAGACGGAGCTGGAGCGGTAGTAATAGAACCATCCGATACTGGAGGGAAGCTACTTGGATGGGATCTAAGTTCCTCTGGGGAACTCCGCGATATCCTTCACGCTGTTATAGGAGGAACCTTGTACATGGCGGGTTCGGAAGTATTCCGAAAAGCTGTTATAGCTATGACCGAATCCGGGAAAACAGCTATTGCCAAAGCAGGGGTTTCGCCGGAGGAGATCTCCCTCGTTATCCCCCATCAAGCAAATATCAGAATCATTGAAACTTCAATGAAGAAATTAGGGATCCCCTTAGAAAGAGCCGTTTGGGTGGGTGATAAAACTGCAAATACCTCAGCAGCCTCTATTCCCATCGCACTCGGTCATGCATTAGACAATAATCAAGTTGCTGCAAACGATTTAATTCTCCTAGTAGGATTTGGGGCGGGAATGACTGCAGCTAGTGCAGTTATTCAGTGGGGAGATATCAATGGCTAAAGTAGCGTTCGTAACTGGCGCAAACAGGGGAATTGGATTAGCAATAGCTCAGCGGCTTTCTGAAGAAGGCTACTCGGTAGCAGCGTCCTTTAGAAGTACCCCACCTGATAACCCAAACCTATTCCCAGTTAAGTGTGACGTCACTAGCCAATCAGAAATAGATCAGGCATTTGATCAGATCGAAGAAAGTCTCGGAACAGTTGAAGTCCTTATAGCAAATGCCGGAATAACCAAAGACAACCTGCTTCCAAGAATGTCTGAGGACGACTTTACAGATGTTTTAAACGCAAATCTTACTTCTGGATACCGTCTATCGAAGCGAGCGATCAAACCAATGATGAAACAGCGCAAAGGTCGTATCATTTTTATTTCTTCAGTCGTTGGAACTACGGGGCAGGCTGGGCAAGCAAATTATGCTGCTTCGAAGTCAGGCCTAGTTGGTTTGTCTCGATCGATCGCAAAAGAGTTCGCTTCTCGTAATATAACAGCGAACGTTATTGCGCCCGGGCCAGTTAAGACAAGCATGATAGATGATCTAACAGATCAGCAGCGTGAAAGTATTCTTGCTGCTGTTCCGTTAGGGAGGTTTGCCGAACCAGAGGAGATAGCTGCGACGGCAGCTTTTTTAGCTAGTGATCAAGCTGGATTCATAACTGGGGCTATCATCCCTGTGGATGGCGGCATCGGAATGAGCTAGTACTATTTTCCTATACCACCTAAGAGAAAGAGGTAATTATGAGTGAAGACAACTTTGAACGATTCAAAAAATGTGCAGTTGAAGTACTTTCAGTTGAAGCTGACCAAGTAACCAAGGAAGCTAGATTCGCTGAAGATCTGGATGCAGATAGTCTCGATTTGGTTGAATTGGTGATGGAGCTTGAAGAAGAGTTTGACATTACTGTCGAAGAGGAGGAACTTCAGGACCTTCCAACTGTTGGTGATGCGTTTAATCTGATATCCAGCAAGCTCTAATGTCCTTTCGTGTTGCCGTAACTGGAATAGGAATTGTTTCGAACGTAGGGCAAGGAAGCAGTGAGTTCTGGAACGGACTGCTTGCGGGGGTACCTAGCCACGGATTTGAGGTAAAGGATTTTGATCCTCTTCCTTTTTTCGATGGCAATGCCAAAGAGGCGAGAAGGTGCGACAGGTTCACCCAACTAGCATTTGCTGCTGCCGCTGAAGCTATTTCTCAGACGGGGGATTTCGTGAGCGACCCGTCTCGGTGCGGTTCGTGGATAGGAACTGGAGTTGGTGGGTTATTAACTCTAGAAGAGCAAGTAGGGGTCCTCGCGAACAAAGGGCCAAGACGTGTGTCCCCTTTCCTCGTCCCCATGATGATGGCCAACGCCGCTTCTGCTGGTATTTCGATGAAATACGGCTTTCAAGGCCCATGTGAAACAACGGTAACAGCGTGCGCTGCTGGTACGCATTCGATTGGGCGCGCTGCCCAATTGATCCGAAGTGGGATCTGTGACTCAATGATCACTGGTGGCGCCGAGGCAACTTTGACCCCCATTGGAATGCAAGGCTTCATTAACATGACTGCCGTCTCTTCTACTGGGATCAGCAGACCGTTTGACGCTGAACGCGATGGATTTATGCATTCTGAGGCTGCAGGCGTTCTTGTACTTGAGAAATGGGAACACGCTCTTGAACGTGAAGCTACCATACTTGGAGAAATTTTGGGCTCCGCAAGTACTGCTGATGCTCATCACATCACAGCCCCAGCTCCTGAAGGCGCCGGAGCTGTCCGTTGTATGCTAACGGCAATTGATGATGCTGGATTAACTCCCGAGGATATCGTTCATATAAACGCCCATGGGACTTCTACCCCCTTGAATGACGCTGCCGAAGCGGAGGCCATAGTAAAGGTTTTCGGCCCGGAAACCCCAATAGTAACTTCCACTAAAGGCGCAACTGGACACACACTCGGAGCTGCGGGAGCTATTGAAGCAATAGCTGTTCTTTTAGCAATGCAAAACAAACAAATTCCCCAAACACATGGGACCAGTGCCGTAGACCCCGAGTTAGCTCAGATAGATTTAGTAATAGATGAACCTAGAGACTGGAATCCTGGTCCTTCGTTGAGCAATTCATTCGGTTTTGGGGGTCACAATGGAACTCTCGTAATCGGCCCGTCGTCATAATCATAATCACACTTTAAAGATCAGGTTCAAGCATCAACGACAACGAAAACAAGATCTGCTGTGCAAGCTACTTCCCCGTCTACTGTTGCGCTACCAGAGGCTTTACCCGCTCTTGCCGACAACCGTGTTGCTTCGATTCTAAGGTCCACGCGTTCTCCCGGAATAACCTGACGTCGGAATCGCGCCTTCTCTATCCCGCCGAACAAGGGTAATTTACCTGAGAATCGTTGATCTTGTAGAACAAAATAGGCACCGAGCTGTGCTATCGATTCACAAAGCAAGACTCCTGGCAACGTGGGTCTTCCGGGAAAGTGACCTGTAAAAAATGATTCATCTCCCGTCAATTGCCAGAACCCTTCAGCCCATTCTCCTTGTTTACATCCAGTTACTTCAGTTAAGAACAAGAAAGGGTTGCGATGCGGGAGGACTTCGGAAGGCTCTAGGAATTCCATGATTTCTCCTTGAGAACGACGGAGGGGTCGCCTAGGCGACCCCTCCGTTACATATAGAACATATATTCCTGCTATACGGGTGTTGAAGCCTTTGCAGCAGCTTTTAGCTTTGAACCTGCAGAAACCTTAATCGCGTTTGAACCTGCAATCTGGATGGTTTCCCCTGTTTGTGGGTTGCGTCCAGTTCGTGGGTTCCGATAGGTACGTTCAAAGGTGAGAAAACCGCTGAGTGAAATCTTGTCACCGCCGCCACAAACAGCACTAGTAACAACTTCTTCAAGGGCCTTCAGGACACTGTCAACGTCTCCCTTTCCGACTCCGGAGCTGCCAGAAATAGCATCAATTAGCTCTGACTTATTCATTATTTACCTCCTGTCCCCAAACCAGGACTGTCCTGTCTGAGGGATGAACGCACCGAAATCAATCGATACCTTCAATAAAGGCTAAATTACACGGTTGTAAGCACAAAAGGCTGTTATTCCAATATTTTTTCATTAAAGACCTCAAATGGGGTTAATTGCTGTTGCTTCGCTTTACTGAAATCTCTGCGGTGAAAACGGTAAAAGCCGCCCCGAGGGGCGGCTTTTACTCAGTTCGTAGGAAGTTACTACCTTCCGACACCCTTTCCTAGTGCAGAAATAGCTGCATCTCTGATTGGGACGAAGGCAAGAATGATAAGCGCTGTAGCGACGTCCATTCCAAATCGACCCAGACCCAGGACTTCAGTGCTTGCACCGAATCCGAGAGCTGCGCCATCGCCATTAACATCTGTTGCTAGTACGAACAGATATGCCCAAACGAGGGATAGGTTGGAGCCGATTAGAGGCAAGCTCTTAAGCGTGCCACCTACTCCGGCTAAATCGAGAATGCTGTCTAGCACGGCAACTACGCCTTGCAGCAGCATACCCATAATGATAAGTGTCACAAATGTTGACATCATAATTGTGAAAGCTCCTTGTTTAAATTTAAACAATCAAGGCCAAATCGGACCAAATAAATTGGGTAACTTGACCTGATGAAACTTTAGTATTTTTCAATACTTCGTGTACTGATAGTTAAAAATTCTTCAAAATACTTTTAAAAAACTGTGTTTGAACAGGTATTTTATGGGTTTTGATTTTTTCAGAAAATGGGTCAAATTGGGGTCAAAACCTTACAATTCGTCAAGAGCGCCCCGAATATCAGCAACGAAGGCTCCGACCGCTTCAGCGCCTTCATTGTCTAAAAGCTTTTGCACGATAGCTGACCCCACTATGCACCCGTCAGCTACTTCAGATACCTCTTTGGCCTGCTGAGGCGTCCCAATACCGACCCCAACTAGAACAGGTTTATCTGTTATAGCTTTACATCTTCCTGCTATAACTACAGCACTCCTAGCAAGTTCAGAGCGAACGCCCGTAATACCAAGAAGCCCCACTGCGTAGACGAATCCTTTACTCTGTGCGCAAAGGTCCTGTAAACGTTTGTCAGTAGTCGTTGGGGCAGCTAGCAATACGGTTTCGGTTTCATTTTCTAACGCTGCATCAAGCCAGTATCCAGCTTCGTTTAGCGGGAGATCAGGAAGGATAGCCCCGGAAATGCCCGATTCGTAAAGTGCATTTGCGAATCTCTCAAGTCCAAACCGGTACACAATGTTGTAATAGGTCATTACAGCTAACGGTATCTCGATATCTACGTCACGAATTTCTTGAAGAATATCCATTGGCGAGATTTTTTTAGCCAAGACAATGTCATTCGCTTTTTGTATCGTTGGACCATCCATGACTGGATCGGAAAAAGGTATTCCTATCTCAATTGCATCTGCTCCAGACTCGGCCGCGGCATAGATAGCCTCGATGTACCCTTCAAAACCACCTGTGATATAGGGGACTAAGCATTTCCCCCCTTTGGCTATTCTCTTCTGGAGTGACTGTTGAATTCGAATTGGGCTCTGGTTCATCCCAACAATTCCATCATCTGTGTTGCATCCTTATCTCCCCTACCAGAGAGGTTCAAGAGGACAGTTTCCCCAGCTAGCTCCTCTCGGGCCCTACTCATCCAAGCAAGCGCGTGCGCCGGCTCCAAAGCTGGAATTATTCCTTCAGTGCGGGAGAGAAGCTGAAACGCATCTACTACTTCGCTATCTGAAACTTTCTCATACCGCGCGCGTCCGATATGCGCTAAGTGGGCATGCTCTGGGCCTATACCAGGATAATCGAGCCCAGCGGAGATCGACTCAGCTTCTAAAACTTGACCCCACTCATCTTGCATAAGGTATGACAAGGAACCGTGAACCACTCCTGGGGTTCCTCTGAACACAGCAGCTCCACCCGCAGGTTCAACTCCTACAAGCTCTGCTTCAGTGTCAACAAAGCCTGAAAAAATACCTAAAGCGTTTGATCCTCCCCCTACACAGGCAGTTACAACATCTGGGTCCCTTCCGAGAATTTTTTGACACTGTTCATGCGCTTCCTGCCCAATAACCCGATGGAATTCACGAACCATCCATGGATAAGGGTGTGGCCCCATAACCGATCCTAGACAATAATGTGAATCCTCAACCGTTGCGACCCAATCTCTCATCGCTTCATTAATTGCGTCCTTAAGCGTCCTACTCCCAGAAGTGGCCGAAATAACTTCTGCACCAAGTAGACGCATCCTAAATACATTCAGGGCTTGCCGCTCAATATCCACTTCACCCATGTACACAACGCAATCCATTCCAAATAGCGCAGCTGCTGTTGCTGTAGCAACACCATGCTGGCCAGCTCCAGTTTCCGCGACAAGACGACTCTTCCCCATTTTTTTAGCTAAAAGGGCCTGCCCGAGAACATTATTGATCTTATGCGAACCCGTGTGGTTCAAATCTTCTCTCTTAAGCAGTACTTGGTAACCAAGTTCTTCGGATAGGCGCTCACACTGAGTTAAAGGAGAAGGCCGGCCCGCATAGTCAGCAAGCAGGGCATTAAGTTCTTCTCTAAAAGAAATATCCGCCCAAGCTCTTCGGAAAGCTTCCTCCAGTGCTTCACATGCAGGAATAAGGGTCTCAGGAACAAACATCCCTCCAAAATTGCCAAACCTTCCATCAGATGATGGATCTGTCATCGCCATGTAGAATCATCCTCCCAGTTATACGGATCATCGCGGAACACATTTATTTCTCCATCAACAGACACTGTTTCCTTTTCAGTTGAACGGGCTGCTTCAACAAACGCTCGAACTAATATCGGATCCTTCACCCCAGGTGATCTCTCTACTCCAGTAGAAACATCCACCCCCCATGGCTGGACCTTTTTTATTGCTCCGGCCACATTCGATGGAGTGAGACCACCTGCAAGTATAAGCGGGACTCCCTGAGGCGCATTTTCTGCCATTTGCCAGTCAAACACTTCTCCCGATCCGGGCTCATCAGAATCAACAAGAACAGCGTCTGCCCCAAAAGCTGCGGCATCTTGGAAGGATTCGGATCCTGCTGTTACAGCTTTAAACACAGTTCTTACTTCCGACTTTACCTTCTGTACCTGCGCTGCGGACTCGAACCCATGCAACTGAGCCGCCATTAAACCCGTACTGTTTATAACACTAATAACGCGGTCAGGTAATTCATTTCGGAATACTCCAACGGTAAGAACATCCGGAGGTAGTCGCCTAACTATTTCGGATACTCTTGAGACTGCTACCTGTCGGGGTGATGGGGCAAAAACAAAACCGATCGCGTCTGCTCCCACAGCAACAGCCAACAAAGCGTCTTCCTCGTTGGTGATTCCACAGATCTTTATGAACACGTTACGACGTTATCGGAATTCCATCGATGAATCACAGAATTTCGATCATCAAATTCCACAAATAGAAGAAATCATAAGTGACGGGTCTTCTGATTTAACGAATGCTTCCCCAATTAAGACCGCGTGATATCCTGCATCTGCAAGCGCTACTGCGTCGGCAATGTCACGGATGCCGCTTTCAGCAACACTTGTTATCGATCGAGGAATTTCATCAATGACACGTATAGCCCTCTTCTGGTCGACTTCAAATGTATACAAGTCTCTCTGGTTGACACCAATGAGAGTTGCTCCCGCTTTTAACGCTCGCTCTACCTCTTTTTCATCATGAGTTTCAACAAGAGCAGCCATCTCTAATTCTTGCGCCAGACTTATGAAATCCATTAACTCTTGGTCCGATAGAGCGGAAACAATAAGCAGAACACAGTTAGCTCCCATCAGGCGAGCATCACAGATATCACGCTTGTCCACTGTGAAATCTTTCCTCAGGATCGGAACTTCAGTACTTCGACGCGCTAATAGTAAATCTTCTCTAGATCCAGAAAAAAATTCTGAGTCAGTTAACACCGATATACAACTCGCCCCAGCAGCTTCGTACAGTAATCCCATAGAGCTGGGGTCTAGATCCTTATTAAGGTAGCCCTTAGATGGTGATCGTCTCTTTATTTCTGCAATTACTGAAAGGCCTGAAGATGACGAGATAGCACCGATGAAATCTTTGGAACCCACCACTTCTTTCGCCTGATCAAAGATCTGCTCGAATGGTCTTGGATCTTCTTCAGCTCGCCGACGATGGAAATCAAGAATGTTATCTAAGTAGGTTCCGTCCATAAATTAATTCTAACCGAGGCTCCGTCACAGGCACTGTGGTTTAATGAGAAGCACTCGTAACTTGAACAGATATCCCATCAATTAACGCCGCTCCTGGAATCTCCATAGATCGTGCAATATAGCCAAGGCCGACAGTCCCAGAACCAGAGGAAATAGCTGACGTAACCGATCCAACTTTTTTCCCTTCGATAGTTATATCTGACCCCTCAGTGAAAACATCCGATGAGGATAACCTCCTTAAATGCTTTGCAACGTTATTTCCTCGGCTATCAAGTCGAGCCACCAGCTCTTGACCCGTGTAAC